>JALUYG010000112.1 GCA_027013105.1 Mariprofundus sp. | reverse complement strand
ACCTTAGTCCTAACTTTACCCTATTCCTTCAATTTCACTCATGTGCGACCGGCACGTCATGGCCGTGCTGTTTAAGCAAAGCAATGCGCCGCGCAGCCTTTAGATCTTCGGCCACCATCTCTGCACACATCTCCTGCACTGTGATTTCAGGCACCCACCCCAGCTTCTGTTTCGCTTTGGATGGATCACCCAGCAGCGTCTCCACCTCCGCCGGTCGGAAATAACGCGGATCGACACGTACAATCGTGTCCCCTACAGCGAGCGACTTGTGATTTGCGGTTAGTGACTCGTTGAGTGCTTCAACGATACCCACCTCATCAACGCCTTCACCCTCAAAGCGCAACGTGATGCCGAGCTCTGCCGCCGACCACTCGATAAACTGACGCACCGAGTACTGCACGCCTGTCGCAATCACAAAATCATCCGGCTTATCCTGTTGCAACATCATCCACTGCATACGCACATAATCCTTCGCATGCCCCCAGTCGCGCAAGGAGTCCATATTGCCCATATAGAGGCAATCTTCCAGGCCTTGCGAAATATTGGCCAGACCGCGGGTGATCTTGCGGGTCACGAATGTTTCGCCACGGCGTGGCGACTCGTGATTAAACAGAATACCGTTACAGGCATACATGCCATACGATTCACGATAATTCACCACAATCCAGTAAGCGTACATTTTTGCGGCGGCATACGGCGAACGCGGGTAGAACGGCGTGGTCTCCTTCTGCGGAATCTCCTGCACCAGGCCGAACAGTTCGGATGTTGAAGCCTGATAGAATTTCACCTTTTTCTCCATGCCCAGCAGCCGAATCGACTCCAGCAGACGCAAGGTGCCAACACCATCCACATCGGCGGTATATTCCGGCGATTCAAAACTCACCGCCACATGCGATTGCGCACCCAGATTATACACCTCGTCGGGCTGCACCTCCTGCAATATGCGGGTCAGATTGGATGTGTCGGTCAGATCGCCATAGTGCAACGAAAAGTTTTTATGCTCCACATGCGGATCCTGATAGATATGATCCACCCGCTGCGTATTAAACAGCGAGGCGCGGCGTTTGATACCATGCACTTCGTAGCCTTTTGCCAACAGGAATTCAGCCAGATACGATCCATCCTGCCCGGTCACACCGGTAATCAATGCTTTTTTCATTTTACCACCTTATTTGCTTCGTTGATCTGAAAATCCCTCGGCAGGGAAGTTATAGACGAAAATCGAAAAAGTGCAACCAATTCAGCCATGATCATAGCCCCGATACCAGTCAATAAAGCGCTGCACGCCTGTTTCCAGGGGCGTATCCGGCCTGAAACCGACAGCATCTGTCAGCGCCTGCACATCGGCGCTGGTCGATTGCACATCTCCGGGCTGCATCGGCAGAAAAATTTTCTCCGCCTGCACGCCCAGCGCCGATTCGATCGCCCCGATAAAGTCCATCAGCCTGACCGGGTTGGCGTTGCCGATATTGTAAATCCGCCAGGGCGCTCGGCTGCTGGCCGGATCAGGCTGCTTGCCGCTCCACTCCGGATTCGGAACCGCCGGTCGATCCAGCACGCGCAACACCCCCTCGACAATATCATCGATATAGGTGAAATCGCGCTGCATGTCGCCGTGATTGAACACCTTGATCGGCTCACCGGCCAGAATGGCGCGTGCAAAAAGCATCGGCGCCATATCCGGGCGCCCCCACGGTCCGTAGACAGTAAAAAATCGCAAGCCCGTTGCCGGCAGTTCATACAGATGTGAATAGGCATGCGCCATCAGCTCATTGGATTTCTTGCTGGCTGCGTACAGCGATACCGGATGATCGACATTATCGTGCACTGAAAACGGCGCTGTTTCGTTGGCGCCATACACAGAAGATGATGATGCATAGACCAGATGTTTGATATGCTGTTGCCGGCAGCCTTCCAGCACATTGGCAAAGCCGACGATATTGCTGTCGATATAGGCATGCGGGTTTTCAAGCGAATAACGCACGCCGGCCTGCGCAGCCAGGTTCACCACTTGATCGAACTGCTCTGCGGCAAAAAGCCGTTGCATGGCTTCTCGATCGGCCAGATCCATTTTCACGAAACGAAAATGTTCATGCTCCGCAAAACGAGACAAACGCGCCTGTTTCAGACTGACATCATAATAATCATTGAGATTATCCAGCCCAATCACATGATCTCCGCGCTCCAGCAAGCGCATACAGACTTCGGCGCCGATAAACCCGGCCGCGCCGGTCACCAGGACTTTAGGCATCGCTTCGCTCCTCCAAAATAAGATTGCAGTGTTCAGTCAGCAGTTAGAAGCAAAGTCAGGCTGCTGAAACTGCAAGCTGATCGCTGCCTACTGCCAACTTTAATCATTCCCGAACAGGTCACGCGTATAGACCTTTTCTTGCACATCGTTCAGCTCATCGACCATCCGGTTGGCCACAATCACATCGGCTTGCTGCTTAAACGCATCCAGACTTTTGACAACGCGTGAATTGAAAAAAGTTTCTTCCGTCAGCACCGGCTCATACACAACCACTTCAACACCCTTGGCCTTGATGCGCTTCATAATACCCTGAATCGAGGAGGCTCTGAAATTATCCGAACCGGCTTTCATAATGAGCCTGTATACGCCCACGACGTTCGGATTTCTTCTAAGAATATCCTGCGCGATAAAATCCTTGCGCGTTGTATTCGCTTCCACAATGGCGTGAATCATATTCTGCGGCACATCCTTATAGTTGGCCAAAAGCTGTTTGGTATCTTTGGGCAGACAGTAACCGCCATACCCAAACGACGGATTGTTGTAGTGGTCGCCGATTCTCGGATCGAGACTCACGCCTTCGATGATCTGGCGGGAATTCAGCCCATGCATGGCGGCATAGGTGTCCAGTTCATTAAAATACGCCACTCGCATGGCCAGATAGGTGTTGGAAAACAGTTTAATGGCCTCAGCTTCCGTGGAATCCGTGAACAGCACTTTGATATCTGTTTTA
>JALUYG010000111.1 GCA_027013105.1 Mariprofundus sp. | reverse complement strand
GATTCAGGCAAGGACCTCAATCGAGCAGCCCTGGGGTGATTACCCTGACTGGTCGGTTCGACTCGGGTTCTCGGGGATATTGCCCTTCAAACGAGCGGAGGAGACATGGCAACTGGCTAACAGCACATCCGTTCAGCAAAACAGACTGGATATTCGTCAGGCTGGAGGGCGCGTTTCCATATTGCATGAATCAGGGGGGTGGAAGCTCGGGGGCTGGGGTAGCTATCAATGGCAACAACAGCGACGCCGGGAGTTTATTGTCAATGGAAGCCGAATTTCGCTGGCTGGAGAGCCAGTTCGTGAAACCATATCAACTGCCTGGGCCGGAGGTGAAGTGGAAGCCAGATTCGGCGTTCTTTCATTTGAGCTTGCCGCCGGGGTTCCGGCATGGGTGAAGGTGAGAAACAGCCAATTGACCGGGAGTTTTGGTCGCAAAACCGGTTTTCAACTGGATGGAGCCATGGCCTGGCAAGTGAGGCTTAGAACAATGGATGCAGAAGCGCGATTTGCCTATCGCTATCGCAAGCTTGGCGGGGACCTCAAGTCTTTCGGTCTCTGGCCGGATAATCGCTATCAGGTGCTTTCGGCTGGGGTCTCGCTGCACTGGTAGTGGCCAGAAAACAAAGTAAGGCATTTGTATCTGCCCAGTGCGTGGTATCTTCAGGTTCTTTGTCGCAGACACCACTACAGTTCATATTTTTACCGTAGAGAGTTGATTGGAGAGTTTAGTGTAGCATCCTCACAAGCGGCATCATAAATCTCCCCGATTAATTGGTTAAGATATTGATCGCTATGCTTCCGGGTTTCCGGGGTGAGTGCATCGGCTGTTTCTGCTTCCACGGTTCCGCTCCTAATCGTCACAGGTTTAATACTGTAACAAATTTTGTTCCACTCATGTCGGCACCAGTTATGACGCTATTGGCCGTGTCAGCATGATCACCCGCCCGCCCGGCATCGCAATCCCATGCGCCTTAGTAGGGAACGGATTGTCCATCAAAGGCGATGAAAGCGCCGGCAGGATAGCTTCTGGCATCGGCAATCACTTCTGTCATGCCCGTCACCGACGTTTCGATATCAATCAACCCGGTATGATGCGTCATATCCGTCTGCACCCAGCCCGGATGCAGTGTGATCACATGCACCCCGAACGGGGCCAGATCAACCGCCATGGATTTGGAAACGATCACCAGCCCGGCCTTGGCCGCCCGGTAGGCGTAGGTTCCTCCACTGCCGTTGTCGCCGCTGGAGCCCATTTTGGAGCTAACATTGGCAATCACCCCTTTTGCTGCAATGACGCGTCCTTTCAAATGCTGCACCACGCGCAACGGGCCGACGCAGTCGATATTGAACACCTCATGCATGGCTTCGGATGTGATGCGATCAAGCGACTGCCCATCCTTGCCCGGTCCGTAAATGCCGGCATTATTAATCAGCAGGTCGATTGTGTCGGGCAGATCGCCTACCGGCCCTGCATCGGAGCCGACATCCCATACAACATGATGCAGATTTTCATCATCAATATCGGTAAGCGAACCGGAGTCACTGCGATAACAGGCCCAAACCGAATCATTCCGGGCCAGATAGCGCCGAACAAAGCCCAGGCCCAGGCCGCGATTTGCGCCGCTGATCAGGATATTCATAGCTCCTCCATTAACATGAAACAAACAACGCGGTTGCATGGATGTTTTCCACGCTGTGATATGTTTCATTTCACGGGGTGGAAAATGTCCATGCGCGTTAACATGGAAAATCCATGCGCGTTAGTCTGAATTCCCAACGCACTGTTTGTTTCATGTGCGCTGCTGCTACCATGTGCGCCATGCCAAGCCTAACGTATTCCCTGCCGCCGCGCCAAAGTATGCGCCAGGCCCTGAAAGGGACATGGGCCGATCGGCTGCTGCTACTGGCTTTGCTCACCTGCATTGCGGCAGCCTGGTATCTGATTCAGGCCGCTGTCGCCGCCGGCCCGGTTGTGGCCGATATCTATCATGGCGACACCCTGCTGGCGAGCTATCCGCTGCCGCAACAGGGAAAAGCGCCGATCCATTTTCACGTGGAGGGTGAATTGGGCCTCACCGAAGTTGTTATCGATGCGCATGGCGCGCGTATTGTCTCATCGCCTTGTGCAACACAGCGCTGCGTGCTCTCAGGCGCACATCAACATGCCGGCGATATGATCGCCTGCGTGCCCAACCGGGTGCTGGTGGCGTTGCGCGGCAGTGGTAATCGCGCATTCGACGCCGTCGTTGAATGATGTTGCAGAATCGCACCATCGCCCGCCCCCCGCTATCCGAAGTGGAGGCAACCGCGCGCTGGCTGGCGCTGCTCATGCTTGCGATTGGTTTGCATATTTTCGAGGCGTCGCTGCCGAGTCTCGGCCCGTGGTTCAAACTGGGGCTGGCCAATCTGGTGACGCTGCTGGCGCTGGCGTTGATGGGCCCGCGCGCTGCGCTGTCGCTGGCGATCGGGCGGGTGGTTGTCGGCAGTTTTTTTATCGGCACCCTGTTTACGCCGACGTTTGTGATGAGTATGGCTGGCGCGCTGAGCGCCGCCGCAGTGATGATTGCGGCATGGCGCTGGATTCCGGGCGTTGGGCTGGTCGGCGTCAGCCTGCTGGGCGCAGTGGCGCACATGCTGGCCCAGTTCATCAGTGTCGAATATCTGTTCATTCGCCAGCCCGCCCTGTTCTACGCCCTGCCGCCGTTGCTGCTGCTCTCCTGTATCAGCGGCTGGATCAATGGCGCGCTTGCAGGTTATATTGCCGGCCGCCTTGGCCATGAAAACAACAGTGAAAAAAATTAACATCAAACCCCAGCAGCGACGATTCACTGTTGCGTTCGTCGCATCTGTCATCGTCCATATTCTGTTGGCCGTGCTGATTGTCGCCGCGCCGCATGAGAAGTCGCATGTAAAAAAGAGCCAGCCGCAGATTATGGATGTCACGCTGCTGGATGAAAAACAGAAGTCGGCCAAAAAACCGGTCAGGAACG
>JALUYG010000110.1 GCA_027013105.1 Mariprofundus sp. | reverse complement strand
TGCCGCGCTTCATCATTGTATAGGCGGCCACCGGCGAATCGATACCGCCGGAAAAGAGCACCACGCCGCGCCCCGAGGTGCCGACCGGCAGGCCACCGATGCCGACGATTTTCTTCGTATAGATATAGGCCGCATCGGCGCCCACTTCGACGCGCACATCGATTTCCGCATGATCGAGGTTCACCGCCAGATTGAGCTGATTCTTGAGAAAGCCGCCGATCTCAAAATTCATTTCCGGCGAAGGAATCGGAAAGCCCTTGTTGCTGCGTTTGCTGGTGACGCGGAACGGCTTGCCCGCCACATCCGGGCCGAAATCGGCCAGCACGGCCTGTTTCGCCGCCTCCTGCATGGCCGACAGTTCCAGTTCGCACTCATGCACGACGGAGAAATTTCGGATGCCGGGAATCAGCGCCAGATAATCGAGCATGCCATCGGCAATCGATTCGATATCGGCAATCATGCGGCCATGCTCACGGTGGAAGCCGGCTGGCTTCAACACAGGCCCCAGCACCCGCTTGATATTTTGCGCCATACGGCGCTCGAAGGTGGATCGGTTTTTTCCCTTCAGAGAAAGCTCACCGAAATGAAATAGTATTTTTGGCATGGCGGCGAATCTAACCAATTCATTCCCAATGAGCTTGCTAAAAGTGACTGTGCATCAAGTTCGTCATTCCCGCGCAGGCGGGAATCCATGCTCTTCAATGCACAACCGCTATGCTGGATGCCCATCTGCACGGGCATGTTACTTTTGCTATCAGACTCCTGATGATGAGTATTGATAGGTTAGCACATGCTTCGGCGGCTCTACCTTGCGCCGGCGGGCGACCAGCACATGCTTTTCGGTGCTGCCGTCGTCGGCAAACAACACCAGTCCGATATTATTCAGCGATGTGACCTGCCCCTTTGTCTCCTGCGGCGTCATCAGTTCGGGATAATCGTCATCCTGTTCCACATGCAGCAGCACCTTGCCGATCACGCCGCCGGCCGGGTTGTTGCTGACCGGACTGGAGGTGAGCTGGGCTGCATGAATCTGTACGTCAGGAGCCGTGCTGTTGAATGCCCCTTGCGAACTGAACGAATAGTGCACATCGCCGGACAACACGGTGACCTCCCGAACGCCGCTGGCCGGCTGCGTCAACACCGACTCCAGCAATGGAAAGCCTTGTCGCCATGATTCCAGATCAAGCGTTGCCGGTGAAATGCCCAGCTTTGAAGCGACCTGCTGAAATTTTTCCATTCTGGCAAAGCCGAATACCGGCGTAGCGGAAATCAGCAGCAGCGGATAATCTGCGCCCAGATTATTGCGTTGCTGTTGCAACAGCTGCGTCAGCCAGTGGCGCGCCGGCCCGTTCATCAATACACAGGCGCCAGCCTGCCCATTGCTGCCTGCTTCGCGATGCATGCGGGTATCCAGCACCACCGTGAAGGGTCTCGTGGACAGCGAGTATGACCAGCGGTCCGCCACCTGCCGATCCAGCATCTGCGCATCAAAGGCATCGGCCTCGGCGCCGCTCGCCTGATGCCGGTTCAGGTGCGCTTCAATCGTATCCAAAAAAGCGTCATCGAATTTGTCCGGATCATTGCCCCAGCCCTGAAAGGCCCAATATGCCGCCAGTGCATTGCTGACCATGCGCCGGCCGAACGGGTTGCCATACATCTTGGCTTCCCATGCCGGATTCAGATTCCAGTCATCGGTGACTTCATGGTCATCCATGATCATATAGACCGGAATATTGGCCAGCAGGCGGCGGATATCCCGACGCGTGGCAAAAAACGCCATGGCGCGTTTTCTCTCCCGATTATAGTCCACGGCTGCGGAATGATGGATGCGACTGAAAACGTGCCCCCGCTGCGGCAGGGACACTTCGCCGCCCAATACCGCCAGATACATACCGGCATATTCGGCAAAGGTGAGCAGGTGATTATCTGCAGCAGTGGAGGTGATGCCGAAGCCGGCCAGATTGAGTTCATGCATGCGGCCATGCAGCTTGATATCGGCAGGCGTGACTTCACCGCCATGATCATCAACCGGCATGCGCTCATGCCAGCCGGTTAATGGCTGGCTCTGATCAATCAGCATGGCCAGCACCGACATGGCGACATCATCGGCATAGATCTGATCGCCGGTCAAAAACAGGGCGGCGGGGCGCTCGTTCAGATCATCGAAGTGCGCCTCAATCAGGCCGGCGCCGCTGCTGAGCTGGTCCATCTTCTCCCAGCCCGGCAATGCCTGTTTGGCATGCGGCCGACGGCATGAGCCGTGCATGATGCGTTTGAACTTTGAGCCGGCCGGAATAAAAAAACCGGGTAGTTGCTGATGCCCGGATTCATAAAACACGAAATCGGGATTTCCCCGTACCAGGCTGTACTCATTACCACCGGCATCCTGAACTAGCAAATCATAATAGAGCAGTTCGCCTTCAGGGAAGCTCGCCGTGCCGGGCTCGGGGGTGATTTTCAACAGGTACACAAACAGCTTCTCACCCAGTTGGGCCTTTTTGACATTCGACGTTTCGCTCAAAGGCGGGCTCGTTAAATCATGGCCATACAGCTTTGCGCTCAGTGATAACGGTTCGCCACTGGCCAGCCAGATATAGACCTGTGATCTCTCCACCCTTCTCAAAATCGGCCCTGCCAGGATTTTATCCATATCTTACTCCTTCCATTTCTCGCCATTGGCAATCACATTGATCGCATGTTCGGAAAGCGCAGGAATCTTCTCCCCGGTATTGTTCACAAAACCTGTAGCTATTTTCATCAAAACACGGTTCCCGATCAGGTCGTGCAGCATGTTGGGGAGCTGATCATCCTCATTCATCAACAGCTCGCCCTTTGCGAAGCAGGTGATCTTAGAGGGCTTCGTTGAGAGGTATTCGGCCACACGCGGAAACCGAACTTCAAGGACTGTCCACAAGGCTACCTGATTGAGGAATAACTCATCCATCACCACCATGCCGCTGGTACGAATCAAATTTACATATACCCCAAAG
>JALUYG010000109.1 GCA_027013105.1 Mariprofundus sp. | reverse complement strand
AGGTTGAGCAGCAGATAGAGCGGCAGGCCGGAGGTAAAGCCGGTGAAGATGCAGATCAGCATCTTGCGGGTGAACAGTTGTTGCAGCACGCTCATGGTGAGTTCCTTTGCTGTAGATCAAAAATCATTTTTTTTCGCAAAGGCGCAAAGCGCGCAAAGTAAAAACGAAAGCTGTGATGGCTTAATATCTGCTTCAAGTGAGTTTCAACGCAGGCGTAACATGGAATATTTATTCAGTTTTTTTGCGTCTTTGCGGCTTGGCGAGACAAGAATTGCGATTTTATGTTAGAGCGGGCCGTCGAGAAATGCCAGCTCTTCCCAGATGCTGCTCGGAGAGCCTTCGGCATCGCGGAACTTCAGGTTCTGGCGCTTGGGCACCAGCCGATGCGGCCGGCCATAGCTGTCTTCCTGCACATCTGAACCGCTGTCGGCGGAGAGAATCATCAGCCCTTCCTCCGGTAACAGGTCGGTGACCTCATACTCTTCATCCAGATAGCGCACGCGCTTGCCGATCAGCCCGGCCAGCGCATCGTGATCCTCGATTAACTGCTGCAATGCAACTTCGGCCATTTTCAGACTCCCTGTTTCCGGGTCGCTTTTCAAAAACATAGTCGAGCATAGAAAGCATGCGTGTCAGCGTCAATGGTTGGCTGTGGGGCGGATACTGGCGCTGCTTCATATTGCAGTTACAATCCGCCAACTAGGCTATAGATGGAGGCGTTGATGCAAAACCTCTGGACGGATTTGGCAAAAAGTACATTTCTGAATATCACAGTGACCCACTGGTTGCTGGCGCTCTCGGCGCTGTTTATCACTGTGGTGGCGCAGCGCTATATCGTGGGCTTTTTCCACGCCATAGCCAAAAAGATCACAGCCCGGACGGAAACCCGGCTGGATGATCTGCTGCTGGAAGCGGCCGAACGGCCAGCCGGCATGCTGGTGCTGGTGATCGGGGTGCTGATCTCCGTGCACCTGCTCAATCCGCCGGCGGAGAGCTTTCCGCTGATGGCGCTGGCAGACAGTGCGGGAAGGATTTTATCGATCATCATCGGCGTCTGGTTCCTGTGGCGGCTCACCGAGGGCATGGCGGCCTATTTCAGCGCCCGCGCCAAACTGACCGACTCCTCGCTGGACGACCAGCTCGTGCCGTTTATCGCCAAAACAGCGAAAATATTTCTGGTTATGACCGCCATTCTGGTGGTGGCGCAAAATATGGGCTACTCCATCTCCGGCCTGATCGCATCGCTCGGCATCGGCGGCATCGCCGTCGCCATGGCTGCCAAAGATACCATCGCCAATATCTTCGGTTCGATTATGATTCTGGTGGATCGTCCGTTTGTGGTGGGGGACTGGATCAAAACATCGGAGTTTGAGGGCGTGGTGGAAGAGGTGGGCTTTCGCTCCACCCATATCCGTACCTTTGCACGCACGCTGGTCAATGTGCCCAACTCCCAACTGGCCAACATGGTGATTGACAATATCGACGGCCGGTCGGAGCGGCGCATCAAGATGCGCATCGGCCTGACCTACGACACCACGCCGGCGCAGATGAAGGCGGCGCTGGCCGGCATTGAACAACTGCTCTGTGATCATCCCGGCGTGGATCAGCGCTATAAGCTGGTCAAATTCGATCAGTTTGAAGACAGCTCGCTCTCCATTTTTCTCTACTATTTTTCCAAGAGCAAGGTGTGGGAGGAGTATCTGCAGGTGCGCCAGGAGGTGAATCTGCAGATCATGGAACTGCTTGAGTCGCTGGGGCTGGCGTTCGCCTTTCCCACCCGGACGCTGCATATTGAATCCGATGCTGAACCGCAGATGAACGCGGATGCACGCGGATAAATCTTGTTTTTCGACCGCGTTTATCTGAGTTAATCTGTGGCTAAAAATTGTTTGTTTCCGACGTTGTCGGAAGAGGAGGGGTGAGTGATGGTGGAGATGTATGGTATTGCGAATTGCGATACGATCAGAAAGGCGCGCCGCTGGCTGGCCGGGCATGGTATCGATTATCGCTTTCACGATTACAAAAAAGAGGGCGTGGACGCAGAATTGCTGAACCGGTGGGCGGATCGCGTCGGCTGGGAGTTGCTGTTGAACAAGCGCGGTACGACATGGCGGAAATTGCCCGATGCCGATAAGGCGGATCTGGACCGGAACCGGGCGATCGCTCTGATGTGCCAAAACCCCTCCATGATCAAGCGTCCGGTGCTGATCGCGGGCGATCAGATCGTGGTGGGATTTTCCGAACAGCAATACAGCGGGCTGCCTGTTTGACTGCGCACCAGCATCAGGCGTTATTGATTCCGGGGCCGGCCGGCGTGCTGCAATCGCTCTATCAACCCGGCGAAGCGAAGCGGCCGGCCGTGGTGATCTGCCATCCGCATCCGCAATACGGCGGCACCATGCGCAATAAAGTGGTCTATTGGATGGGTCGTACATTTGAAGACGCCGGCTGTTCGGTGTTGCGGTTTAATTTTCGCGGTGTTGAGCAATCCGAAGGCGAGTGGGATGAGGGGCGCGGCGAAGCCGATGATGCCCGCGCCGCACTTAACTGGTTGCATGCCCATCATCCGCAATCGCCGTTGTGGCTGGCGGGATTCTCATTCGGCTGCTATGCCGGCCTGCAGGCGGCCAGACACGATGCGCGGGTTTCCCGCATGTTCGCCGTGGCGCCGGCGGTGAATTTGTGGTCATTCGCCTTTATGCAGGGCGAAACGCGGCCGGTGACGGTGATCTCCGGCACGGCGGATGAAATTGTGCCGTTCGCGCAGGTGTGCGCCAGCGTGCAGGGGGTGGCCAATATCCGTTTTCATGCCATTGAAGGGGCAGGGCACTTCTTTCCGAATCATATGGATCAGATGCGAGCCGCGTTGATGGCGGATGTGGAAGAGGGGGAAAGAGTCAGGAGTCAGGAGTAAAGAGTCAGGGGTAATGAGTCAGGCGTTAATTTTTTACTCCTCACACCTCACTCCTCACACCTCACTCCTCACACCTCACTCCTCACATGTTA
>JALUYG010000108.1 GCA_027013105.1 Mariprofundus sp. | reverse complement strand
TCCAGAAAATTTTCAGAGTGTCCTTAAACGAATTCGGCTGGCCAGGGCAAGACGCTTATTTATGAGGCTTGACTACCATGTTGTTGATGGTTTGAAGCATGGTGGTATCGCCTCGACGTGCCGGAGTGATGGTCGTAGGCAGGGTCATAGTCCACATCATATTCGCTTTCATCTTGAATGACCCTGGCCTTGCCCCCCATTCCGATCAGGATGCCGATAGCAATGACAATAAGCCCGACGATGATCATGCCGATATCTGTATAAGTGATTACCATAATGAACCCCCATGTCCCACTTTCAGTGAAGGTGGGGCCGTTCGTCACATCAGGCCTTGATTTCTGCGTCGGATGATCGGCGCAGTCTCAATGGCCAATGCGACCGATACTGTCATTATAGCAAGAAAGATCGGTTATTTCCACGTTTTATCCGTGATTTCTACTGCGCGGCGAAAATGGCGACAGAGCGGATGGCGTAATCGCCGCCGCGATTGGTCATGACAAAGCCGCTGAAGCGATCCCGGTAGCGCCTGTCGCGAACCGACAGCAACTGTTTTCCATCCAGCAGGACGCGCATTTGACCGCCCGGACTGCGCCGCCAGTCGATGGTGTGCATATTGCCATCTTCCAGCAGCTTGCCGTGATCAAAGATATCAATGATGGAGGCCAGCCCTCTGCGGTAGCTGAGTAATTTTAAAGCCGGGCGCGCGCCGCTCTGGTACGACAACCTGTAGCCCGATTCCATGTTTGATCCCTGATAGGGTCCGAATTCAAATGAGCCATCGCGATTATTGCGTCCCATGACGCTTAGTTTCACGGTGATGGCGAAGGCGTTGCTGATAGCGGCGGCGGTTGAGATATCGGCGCGCACGGGGCGGTTGCGAGAATTGTCGGGTTCACTCTCTTCCATGACGCCGCCGAGGATCATGCCGAGAAGCGCCTCTCTGGCTTCGCGCTTGCGATCGGGGCGGGATTGATCGGCGCGCGGCTGAAATGGTTGCCTGCCCAGCTCTGAGCGCAAGCCGACGCTGCGGGTGACCCAGAAGTCGTTTGAACTGGAATACCACGCCGGATTTCGGCGAAAATCACCGTCGCGAAAATCATCGAACAGCACCCGCTTGCGCCACGGCCTGTCATAACGGGCGGCCAAGTCGCGCAGTTGATCAATCAGCCGGTAACTGGCGGAGCGATCCTGCTCGGCCTGGTTGGTCAGGCGCTTTAGTTCATTCACCAACTGCTGGGTCTGCGAGTCTTCGGCAATCGGGCGCGCCTGTGCCAGCGCCGGCGTCCAGAGCGCCGATATCAGCAGCAGGAGAATGATTTTCAAGGGTGGGAATGGCATGGCATGCTCCTTACATGAAAACTTGAAGCAGTATGCAGAAAAACGGGCGCGGACTCAAGTGTAATGGATTCGTGATGTGATTAATCCGGCGCCGCAGGCGTTGCTCTTGCTTCGCAATTCACCTTCTGTACTGTGCGCTGCATAGTATCTCATTTTGACAGCAAGGAGGGTGTGATGGCTGAGCAGGGTGAACAGGTGGTGATTTCGGCGTTGATGGAATCCAGCGGCGTGAAATTCGGCACCAGCGGGGCGCGCGGACTGGCCGATGACATGACCGACCGGGTTTGTTACGCCTATACCGCTGGATTCTTGCAGTATCTCGACAGTATCGGCGATGTTGAGGCAGGGGGCAGGGTGGCGATTGCCGGAGATTTCCGGCCCAGCACGCCGCGTATCATGAACGCCGTGGCGATGGCGGTTGTGGATGCCGGTTGTCAGCCGGTCAACTGCGGCTTTATTCCCACGCCGGCAGTGGCGAACTATGCGATGGCGGCAGGCATTCCCTCGATTATGGTCACCGGCAGCCATATTCCCGATGACCGCAACGGTATCAAATATTACAAATCCGGCGGCGAGATTCTCAAGCGCGACGAACAGGCGTTAAGCGCCCGGAAGGTGTGGATCAGCGCGGATCTGTTTGATGCAACAGGTCAGGCTGTCGATGCGTCGCTGTTGCCGCCTGTCGATGATACCGCCGAACGCGCCTATGTGGCCCGTTATCTCGATTTTTTTCCGGCCGATTGTCTGGCCGGTTTCAATATCGGCGTCTATCAGCACTCCACAGTCGCCCGCGATATGCTGGCCGAAGTGATGCGGGGGTTGGGGGCGGAGGTGCGCTGTCTGGGGCGTTCCGAAACCTTTATTCCGGTCGATACCGAAGCCATCCGCCCTGAAGACGTGCAACTGGCGGCGAGCTGGGCCGAAGCATATCGCTTCGACTGCATCGTTTCGGCCGATGGCGATGGCGACAGACCGTTGATCAGTGACGAGCATGGCCAGTGGCTGCGTGGTGATGTGGCGGGGATTCTCTGCGCCCGCTATCTGGGCGCGAACTGCGTGGTGACGCCGGTGAGTTGCAACTCAGCCGTGGAGAAGTGCGGCTGGTTTGATCGTGTGACGCGCACCCGTATCGGTTCGCCCTATGTGATTGAAGCGATGGATGCTGCGATTGCCGACGGTGCGAACCATGTGATCGGCTACGAAGCCAATGGCGGATTTTTGACCGGCGTCGATATCGCCATGGCCGGGCGGGTGCTGCGTGCGTTGCCAACCCGCGACGCCATGATTGTTCCCCTGGCGATTCTGATGCTGGCCAAAGCGGAGGAGAAGAGCGTCGCCGGATTGCTGGCTGATCTGCCGCAGCGCTTTACCTGTAGCGATCGACTAAAGGATTTTCCGACAGCCCTGAGTCACTCCCGACTGGCGCCGTTAACAGGCGCCGATGAGGCTGCCAATATTGCGGCAGCTGAAGCGTTGCTGGGCGAGGTGTTTGGCCCGGTGGCCGGTATTGATGCGACCGATGGCGTGCGTATCACCTTCGTCAGCGGGGAAGTGGCGCACCTGCGCCCCTCCGGCAATGCACCGGAACTGCGCTGTTACAACGAAGCCGATAGCGAGCAGCGGGCTGTTGAGATGAACAGGGCTTGTCTGGAGATTTTGTCGGGCTGGC
>JALUYG010000107.1 GCA_027013105.1 Mariprofundus sp. | reverse complement strand
GTGACGCAGCTGGCGCGCATGAACCCGCATCCGGAATCCGTGCCGATCAATATGTTGGTCAAGGTGGCCGGCACGCCGGTGGCAGAAGATACGCAGTTCGCCGACGATCTCGATCCCTTCGAATTTGTCCGCACCATTGCCGTCGCCCGTATCACCATGCCCGGCTCCCATGTGCGTCTCTCCGCCGGGCGTGAAGCGATGAGCGAACAGATGCAGGCGCTCTGCTTTCTGGCCGGGGCCAACTCGATTTTTTATGGCGAGAAACTACTCACCACCGACAACCAGGATGCCGATCATGATCAGATGCTATTTGAAAAACTGGGGCTGCGTCCGATGCAAAACCCGGTACCATCCAGCCGCCGCATGGTCAACGCCTGATCATTCAGGCAATAGTTTGAGATGGCGGGTATCAGCCCGCCGCGTTGCCGGCAGGCTGCGGGCGATCAATTGCGCCACTTTTTCCGATTCCTTGCGATAGGTGGTCAGCTTGCCGCCATACAGGGCGATATAGGCGGGCCGCGCTTCATCATCACAGACAATCATCGTATGGCGGCTGGCTGAAAAAGCGCCGCCCGGATGCTGTGGCAATACGCGGATGCCGCAGTATTGTTTCAGGATATCGGATTCGCGGCAGGGGTTTTCGGGAAAATAACGATTGTAGGTGGCAAGAATGGCGGCCACTTCATCTTCGCTGGCATGGACTGCGGCCGGATCGCCCGAGAAATCGGTTTCGGTGGTGCCGGCAAGCGTGCCATGTTGCCATGGCCTAAAAAACATCACCCGTCCGTCCCCGGACTCGACATACACAAAAGCATGGCAGGGGCGATTCAGGTGCAGATGCGCACCCTGAACACGCTGAATATGCCGTTTGGGCGGCGCAGGCGTGATGCGATCGCAAACACTGTTCACCCACGGGCCGGCGGCATTGATGACAATTTTCGCGCTGATTTCAACGCCCGAAGACAACTGTGCGAGCCAGACGTCGCCTTCGCGGCTGGCACTGACAAATGCGGTGTGCTGACGAATCTCCGCGCCCAGTTTTGTTGCTGATGCGGCGACGGCCCGTGTCAGTGCGGCGTCATCGGTCGCACCGTCCTCATAGGCCAGCAGCGCTGTCATCTGCTCGGTTTCCAGGCCGGGAATACGCTGATGCCATTGGCGGCGCGGAATCGATTTGAAACGGGAGCGACCCAGCGACAGCGCCTGATAGAGCATCAGCCCGACTCTCAGCAGCCAGGCCGGTCGCCTGTTATAGCGGTAGACCGGGATATAAAACCATTCGCGACTGACCAGTCCCGGCGCCAGCTTGAACAATAACTCCCGTTCATGCAGGGCCTCATAGACCAGCCCCAGTTGCATGGATTCCAGATAACGCAGGCCGCCATGGATCAGTTTGG
The DNA here is from genome assembly GCA_027013105.1 of Mariprofundus sp. Classification (GTDB taxonomy): domain Bacteria; phylum Pseudomonadota; class Zetaproteobacteria; order Mariprofundales; family Mariprofundaceae; genus Mariprofundus. The sequence goes on along the minus strand of JALUYG010000107.1, from coordinate 15,008 downwards.
TGGAATTGCCTGATGTGGCCGATGCGATGTGCTGTTGTTCGACCAGCAACACCGAATGCCCTGCCGAAGCCGCTGCCTGAGCAATACCGACGCCATAAATGCCGCCGCCGATAATCAGCACGTCGACTTCGGCAGGCTCAGGCATTGGCAAGGCGTTGTTGCATACGCCCGAAATAATTGGTTTCAACCAGATCGATACCACTGGCCAACAGTGCAGTGGCCCGACCACTGTCATTGACAGTATAAACAGCGCATTTCACACCGCGCTGCTGCCAGCGGACAGCTTCAGCAGCGCGGTCAGCCGACAGAAACAGATAGTCAAAGTCGCTATCCGGCACCCGCTGATGGGTCGCCACCCAACCAACTTTGCCGTTAAACTGCCGATGGCAGGCCTCGACCAGCAGCGCCGACTGGCTGATCAGGATAATCTGTGTGCGCACAGCCTGAGGAATTAGCGCCAGCAGCATCTGAACTGTCAGCGTGGGCGACTTTCTTCGTAGAACAGGTGGTTTGATTTCGACGAACAGGGTGATATCCGGATGCTGCATCAACCACTGCAGTAGCGCATCGAAGCGCAGCAGCGGGTAATGCCGACCGCATTGCCGCAACAGTTCGGCATAGCTGCGCTCCGAAACGGAACCTCTGCCAAGGCCCGGTCGTTTTAAACTGTGATCGTGCAAAATCACCGGCACAAAATCCCGGGTGAACTGGATATCGCACTCCAGAAACAGCGCGCCAGCCTGCGCGGCAGACTGGAATGCAGCCAGCGTATTTTCAACCGCGTTAGCCTGATCGCCGCGGTGGGCGACAAGGCGGCCTGCCGGCGGCTGTTTTGTCGCCCTGCCTGCCTTTAACATGAAACGGTTTCCAAGCCTTTGAAATTAATGGCGTTTGGGATAATCAAAATCGACCAACTCGGCAGGACTCTCCACATCCAGCCATCGCTCGACAGGAAAACCGAGCATCACAACGCCGCAGGTGGGAATGTTGCCGAAATAGCGCCCGCCGAACATTTCCGCCAGCTCGGTGATGCCGGGATTGTGCGCCAGTAGCACCATGGTCTCAATGTCATCCGGCATCATGCAAATGGTTTCCAGCATCACTGCAGGGCTGGCCAGATAGAGCGCATCACGCCGATCTATGGCGTCAGCAGAAAAGCCCAGTTCACCCGCCATCAGGGTCGCCGTCTGCATCGCCCGGCGGGCGGTGCTGCATAAAAAGGCGTCAAGCTTCAGATTGTCGGCATAAAGCCGGGCCGCCAGCCGTTGCCCCATCACCGGCGCATCGGCCAGACCACGATGGTTCAGTTGCCGTTCAAAATCGCTGCAGCCTGCCTCGCACCAGCTCGATTTGGCATGGCGAATCAATATCACAGTTTTCATATCCCACCTCCTGCGGCGACGGCGAGCAGTTGCTGCGCGGTTTGTTGCGGGTCTGAACTGGAAAACAGAGCGCTGATGACAGCCATGCTTCGCCCCCTCAGGGCATCGCACCTGTCCACGACAATACCGCCGAGCGCCACAACCGGCACCGGGGCTGCTGCAGCCAACGACTGAAACTGATCGACGCCCAGGCAGGTTGCGCCGGGGTGGCAACCGGTGGCGAAAACCGGCGACAGCATGGCGAAATCGGCGCCGTTTTCACCCGCAAGTTGCAGTTCGGCGGCATTATGGCACGAAACAGATACGGTGCGCTCAGGGTGGGATAGCCAGCTTCGAACCGAACCCACGGACGCAATATCGGCGCTGGAGAGATGCACGCCATCGGCGTCAACGGCCAGTGCGACATCCACCTGCGTATGAATGATCAATCGGGCCCCGGCATCTCGGGTGATCTGCCGTAGCCGGGATGCCAGCGCCAACAGCCGGGCTGAAGTCAGATGTTTCTCGCGCAGCATGACGGTATCGACGCCGCCAGCCAGGGCTTTTTGGACAGTATCCGGCAGCAGCGCTTCAGAAAATCTGCTCGTATCGGTGATCAGTGTGAGGCGTGGCGTCATGGCAGCCCTGCCAGAGTCAGCGCTCAGAATTTCTGCAGAATCCAGCTCGGCGGCGTCACCATCGGTTGGGCGCCTGGGCGGCGGCGTTCGAGGTGCCCGGCCTTGTTGCGGTAGAGGTAGTAGGCCGGCAAGCCACCGGCCGGTTGCACCTTAACCTCATAAATCTGACCGTGCAGAGAGTATTCAGTGACGCGGGCGCCGTCTTTGCGCAGGTAGGAGCGAACATCCACATTGCTGTTTTTATCCGGGGCCTGCAACTCTTTATTCAGATCGGGGGCGCGTTCCGTCACGTCCGCAGCATGAGTATCCGCAGCGTCGGAGGCCGATTCGCTCACTGCCGGCGGCGGCAAAACGGCATTTTCAGCCTTGGCAGGCGTTGGCGCGAAAAACAGAATGCCAATAAACGCCAGCATCGATGCTATGGCAATCACGGCGAGTACGATTATCAGGAACAGACGCATGCAGGCATTATAACGTGTCGTTTCTACTTTGGTAAGCGTCATTTCAGATTACCCTCTCATTGCCGCCATCGACAGGCAGTTGCGCGCCAGTGGTGCAGGCGAACAGGCGGCCTGCCATGGCGCAGGCCAGTTCGGCCACATGCCGCGATGTGACTTCGCACTGTAAGACATTATTGGTTTTATACGCCTCGACGCTCAGGCCATAGCTGGCGGCGCGTTTGCGCAACACCTCATCCGTCCAGATGGCCGTATCGAAAACAGCGTTGGGGTGTAAAACATTCACACGGATACCGTCGCCGCCGAGTTCCAGCGCCGCCACGCGAGCCAGCTGGGTTAACCCCGCTTTGGCGACGGAGTAGGCGGCTGCGCCGGGGCCGGGCGCCGGTACATTTTTCGAGGCGACCACCACGATGGCCGGGTCGATGCCGAGCTTGAGATAAGGAATCGTCGCCTGCATCAGATGCTGGTGGCTGTGAAGATTCAGCGCCATGCTCTGTTGCCAGGTGTCGTCATCCATGTTTTCAATGCGCTGACTGGCGGGAAATACGCCGGCGTTGCTGATCACCATATCGAGACCGCCGAAACGGCGGATGGTCGCCGAAACAGCGTTGGCTATGGCGTTGCGATCATTCATATCGCACACAATGCCGAGCACGGATGCGGCCGGGAAACGGCATGCAATGCCGGCATTGATATCCAGCGCCGCCACCACTGCGCCGCGCGCCAATAGCGACTCCACACAGGCCGCGCCGATGCCGCTGGCCGCCCCCGTAACCAGCGCCACCTTGCCACGAAATTCCGGTGCTATGCCGCTTCTGTTGAGTTTAGCCTGTTCCAGTTCCCAGTATTCGAGTTCAAAAATATCCTGTTGCGGCAAGGCCTGCCAGCCGCCCATCGCCTCGGCGCGGGCAATCGCCTGCATGGTGTGGCGACTGATATCGCTGATGATCCCGCACTCCTCCGGCGTGGTTCCAAACGCCAGCGCACCGCGCCTCGGCCACAGCGCCCAGCGCGGCGCCACATCCAGGCAGCTTAGCTGATCATTGCCGTAGCGATTAAAATAGGCGCGATAATCTTCACTGAACATGGCCACCGATGCCTCCACATCATCGCCCATGATCATGGCGGTGCGCTTGGTGCGTATCACATGATCGGGGGTTAACGGGCCTCGCGTGGAGATTTCCGCCACATCAGGCCGGGCGGAAAAATCGACCGATTCGGCATCATCGGAGAGCTGCGCCAGTACAGCCGCGCCGCGCGCTCGGGATACTGCACGGCGCACAGCAGCCAGTTGCTTCAGATCGACTACGGCGCTGACCGATGTGGCAGCCTGCAGTGGCGCTTGCGCCGCCAGGTATTGTTCCGCCTGCGTGACCAGGCCGATCATGTTTTCGTAGCTTTCGCGCGCATCGTCGGCAAAGGTGAAAACGCCGTGGTGCAACAGAATAATCGCCTTGAGCCTCGACCAGTCGATTGCGGCGGTCATTTCGTAAACCTGTTTGGCCAGCACAAAGCCCGGCATGATATAGGGTAGAATCAACACATCGTCGCCATAAATCTCTCTGAGCCGTGATTCTCCATCACCTGTATTGCTGATGGTCACCACGGCATCGGCATGTGTGTGATCAACAAAAGTAAACGGAATGATGGCATGCAGAATCGCTTCGACCGACGGATTGGGCGCTAGCGGGTCGGTCATGGCGGCGCGCTGCACATTGACCATGTCGGCATCGCTCAGGGCGTCGAGGCGCGCCATTTTTTGCAGCACATCCAGTCGCACCGGTGCAAAACCGGCTTTCTCAATGGTGGCCAGATCCCAGCCGCTACCTTTCACATAGAGCAGTCGCTCGCACTCTCCGAACAGGTTCACCGCATCCGCCTTGACCGATGTATTGCCGCCGCCGTGCAGCACCAGCGATGCTTCCCGCCCCAGCAGCCTGGAACTGTAAACCCTGAGCGCCAACAGATCATCAGCCAGAGCCGCTGCATCGCTTTCATTCCATAAACTGTCCATATCTTTCTCCGGTGTCGCTAACTGAGGTTTCCAGGGCCATGAGATGCCCGCATCTCCGACCAGCCCAGGCGCAACGGTACGCTAACTTATGCCGATAGAGAATGTTGAGCACGGCAATGGTTTCGCGATAGGCTGATGGCGGAGCTGCTGTCGCCCACAGTGGCCGTGGCATGCACAGCGCTGCCATGCCGGCGCCGACCCAGCCTAACGCACATGGACATTTTCCACCCCGTGAAATGAAACATATCACAGGGTGGAAAATATCCATGCAACCGCGTTGTTTGTTTTAAAAAGCGTCGCCGTGAGGCCTGAAACGCCAGCGACGCGCTGTCCATGCAATATCCGACGGTTTCGCGCATGATTATCTGTCCGTATGCATCATTCGTACTTACAGTCAGAGAACACTCTAGCACAAAGGCAATAAAAAAGGGAGGCCGTAGCCTCCCTCTGAATCGTTACCGCGTAGTTTTTAGAAACGGCGCTCGCGAATACGCGCCGCTTTACCACGCAACTCGCGCAGGTAGTAGAGCTTGGCGCGACGTACGCGACCATGGCGAATCACCTTGATGCTCTCAAGCATCGGGGAGTGCAGCGGGAATACGCGCTCAACGCCGACATTGTTGGAAATCTTGCGCACGGTGAAGCTGCTGGAAATGCCATTGTTATGACGTGCAATCACTACGCCCTCATAGGCCTGCAAACGCTCGGTTTTGACCACGCCTTTTTTGGTATCCTTGAAGTCGATAATGCGTACGTTCACACGCACGGTATCGCCTTCACGGAATGACGGAATATCGTCACGCAACTGATCTTTGGTTACATCATCCAGTGCACGCATTGTTTTTGCCTCCGAAATTGATCGACCAGGTGTTATTTTCTCAAGCGATCCTGGCAGAAAGGGGGCGCACTTTAGCGATCACATCGTCAGGTGACAACCATCCATTTTATGTTGCAGCATTTACTGTGCAAAATTAACCTCTTAGGCTGCTTGCCACGGCAGATTTAGCGGCTCATTTACTGCGCCGCCGCTCAGGCAAACGCTCATAAGGGCCGCGATATTGCGGGTTTTTTTCATTTCGGGTCATATGAAGCTGATGCAGCCCGTTAAAAAACGCCATGCCGAGCAACGCTCCGTAGAGTTGTGCCAGCCAGGCAGCCTGAAATCCCGACATGCGATGGCTATCGGGAGAAAGCAGGATCAATCCTTCCATGCCCGCCTTCCCGGTAAACAGCAGCAGAAAACACAAGCCCACCCAGTAACGCCATGAAAAACGTTTCTCTTCTACCAGCAGAAACCAGGCCGCCAACACCCACATCATCGCAGCAATGCCGGTTGCGCCACGAAAAAAAAGCAGGTGCGGCGATGTGAGCAGCAATAGCCCCGCTATAATCGGCATCGCCGTTAGCAGACTAAATATCAGTTGCCATATTTTGGTGTAGCGTCCTGCAATCAAGCCGGCGACGGTTAGCATAGCGCTGTTGATGATCAGCTGGGCGTGGCTGAAGTGGGTGAAGTGCGCTGTCCACAAACGCCACCACTCGCCATGTGCAATAGCCTCTTTCTCAAAGGCCAACATCGAAATATTGTGAGGTGCAAGGTGCCAGACCATCCAGCACAGCGCTGCCAACAAGAGTCCCGCCATGGCGCAAGCGTACGTCGCACCGCAAGCGACGCCAAGACTAATATGCCAACCGCCAGGTGGTATAACGCTGGCGATCAACATGGCTGGCATGCTGATCGCAGCTCGGGCGGTTGCGGATATGGCGACTTGTCAGGCGCTGCTCGCTCAGAGATACTCACAAAATCAAGCAGCAAGATGAGGTGGATATGGTCAAGACAGGACGTATAAACAGACTGACAGTGGTCAAGCAGGTGGATTTCGGGGTCTACCTGGATGGCGGCGACGACGGCGAGATTTTAATGCCGATGCGTTATGTTCCGAAGCCGTGCCCGGTCGGCGCCAGCATTGAAGCGTTCATCTATCGTGATTCTGATGATCGGCTGATTGCAACAACAGAGCGCCCCTACGCCATGGTTGGCGAGTTCGCCCTGTTAAAGGTGGTGGATATCACACCTGCCGGCGCATTTCTGAACTGGGGTTTGCCGAAAGATCTGCTGGTTCCCTTTGCCGAACAGAAACCGCGCATGGAGGTTGGGAAATCGTATATCGTGCGCGTTTATCTCGATGAGAGCAGCGATCGGATTGTCGGCTCGGCCCGTCTAGATGATTTTCTCTACCGGGAGTCCGACAATGAATTTTCCAGTGGCGAAGCGGTATCATTGCTGATCGCCAACAAAAGTGAACTGGGCTATCAAGCCATTATCGACAATACGCACTGGGGATTGTTGCACCACAGCGAAGCTGCACGACCGCTCCGACGCGGACAGCGCCTGATGGGTTATGTGAAGCATATCCGCGAGGATCACCGTATTGATCTCTGCCTGCACTTGCAGGCCAGCGGAAAGACCGACGACGTCGCCCGCATGATTATGGCGGCATTGGAAAAGAGCCATGGCTTTCTTCCGGTGAACGATAACAGTGCGCCCGATGATATTCGCAATCGATTCGGTATTAGCAAAAAGATGTACAAAAAAGCGATTGGCGCACTGTATAAGCAGCGGATGATTACCATCACAGAAGAGGGCATCCACCTCTCACCGAACAAGCAATCCCGAAACAAACGCGCGTTAAAATCGAACCGCAATCATGGCAAATAAATAAAAAGGCTCCGGAACACCGGAGCCTTTTTATTACACGTTCCTCAAGAGGAGGAGAAACTGCGTCCGGAGTGAATCAGGAGGGAGGGGAGGGAAGACCACTCCGGACAACGCGAATGATAGAACAGGCCAATGAGTGAGCCGTGAACCGATCATGAAAAGATATTCATGTGCTCAGGAAGCTCCGAATAACTCAGAGCTTCCTGGCCGGAAAGGACAACCGGTCAAAGCCAAGAACTGCAAATGCTTGATTTTGTAGCCCTAACAACGCACCGACATGATTTTCTATCCCCACTACAAGACGGCAATGTGGAAAACCTCTAGCGCGAACCGCCTTCGATCTGAACCGCCGTATCGGGCGAATCGGCAAATGTTTTCAGTTTTTGCGCCCGTGACGGGTGGCGCAGTTTGCGCAGCGCCTTCGCCTCAATCTGACGAATGCGTTCGCGTGTGACGCCAAACTGTTTACCCACCTCTTCGAGGGTATGATCCGTGTTCATGCCGATGCCGAAACGCATGCGCAATACCTTCTGTTCGCGATCCGTCAGGTTTTCCAGCACCGCCAGCGTAGCTTCAGAAAGCGCAGCGCTGACCGTGGCGTCCAACGGATTCTCTGCCTTGTCGTCTTCCACGAAATCGCCCAGTTGTGAATCCTCATCATCACCGATCGGCGTTTCCAGCGACACCGGCTCCTTGGCCACCTCAAGGATCTGCTCGACCTTTTCAACCGGCAATTCCAGATGTTCGGCCAGCTCTTCCGGCGTCGGTTCGCGGCCGATCTCCTGTGCGATCTGGCGCGAAACGCGCATCATCTTGTTAATGGTCTCGATCATATGCACCGGAATACGAATGGTGCGCGCCTGATCCGCGATGGAGCGGGTGATGGCCTGACGAATCCACCAGGTTGCATAGGTGGAGAATTTGTAACCGCGCCGCCACTCGAACTTTTCCACTGCTTTCATCAGGCCGATATTGCCTTCCTGAATCAGGTCGAGAAACCCGAGGCCGCGATTGGTGTATTTCTTGGCGATGGAGATCACCAGACGCAGGTTGGCTTCGATCATTTCACGCTTGGCCTGGCGCATTTTGGCTTCGCCCATGGTCAACTTGCGCGCCACCTCCTTGAGCTCCACAATATCCATTTCGGTCTCTTGCTCGACGCGCTTAAGTCGACGCTGGTTCTCCTTGATCTTGCCGGTAACCGCCTCAATCTTTTCAGTCCAGGGGGCGTCCCGGTGCTGCCTGATCAGATCATCCACCCAGCGTTCATTGGTCTCATTGGGCGGAAATGTCTCCAGAAACAGCTTGCGCGGCATGCGCGCCTTGAGTGCATAATCGCGAATGGTGCGCTCAAAACGGCGCACCCGCTCCACAGCATTCTTGAAGCGCTGCACCAGCTGATCAAGCTGACGCGGCGAGAATGGAATGCTGACCAGCTCCATCAGCATGCCGTCGAGCACTTCGCGACTTTTGGCCTGCAATTTGGCGTCGTTCGGCCTTTTGGCCAGCCGCTTCTTGATCTCAATAAACTCATCATGGAACGACTTGGCATTGGCGAAATGACCCAGCGCCTCTTCAAGCTGCTCCTCTTTGGTGATGACGGTTTCCAGCATCGGCGTGCCGTCGGGCGTGGCTGTGCGCGCCTTGATGGCGGCGGTCAGCTGTTCGCCGTCCAGTTTGGTTTCCACTTCATCCGGCTCGTCGATCTCATCTTCACTGCGGCTCATGCGGTTTTCATACTCTTTGATGGCGGCGGCGTTGATCACCTTTTCATCGACATCGATAATATCGCGGAAATTCGGCTCTTCCTCATTTTCCAGCGCTTCATCGCGAATTTCAATAATCCGTTCGCCCAGCAGCATGATTTCACGGAATGTGGATGGGCAGAGGCAGATCGACTCATGCACCTGCATGCGGCCCTCTTCGATTCGACGGGCAATCTCGATTTCGCCTTCACGGGTCAACAGCTCCACCGTGCCCATCTCGCGCAGATACATGCGAACCGGGTCATCGATGCGCACCACTGTGCCCAACTGGGAGGTATCGGCGCGCAGGGCGGAATCTTCCTTGCGCAGGCGATCCTTGCGCATGGCGTAAGCGCCGGTCGGGGCGCGTTCCGGGTCCACCACCTCGACGCCCATCTCGGTGAATACATTGATCAGCTGCTCGACGCGATCGGCCGACACCAGCCCGCCGGGCAGATGCTTGTTGAGTTCTTCATAGGTGATGAAGCCGGCCTGCTTGCCCTTGGCCATCAAGGTGCCCAGTTCGCGGATGGTGATCTGTTCCTGACTGTTCTTCGACATGCGATTATGCTCCTGTTTCGTGCAACTGTTCAGTAAGTATGCGCTGTTCGCGTTTTATTTCACGCAGACGAGTCTCTGCCGGTATGGCATCAGCCAGACTCATGCCTCGCTTGATGCGCCGGCGGATATCATTGGCTTCCATATCCAACAACAAGCTCTTGAATTCAATATCCTGAACGGTTGCCTGATTCACCCAGCGAGAAATCATGGTCTGGCTGTCAGGGTATGCCTGCGCCAGTTGTCTCGCGATGTCGGTTTTGTCGTCTTCGGCATCCGCTATGATCGAAAAAGCGCGCGAGTATAGTGGCGAAATGATCGCATTGTCAACAAAGAAGCTGGCTGCCTTATCCGGCAGGCTGCGAAAACGCGATGGCTGCTGCATCAGGCCGGCCAGATAGCGCTCCTCCACAGCAGTGAGCCGGGGCGTCGCGGCTGCCGGCATGTTCGGGGCGGATGCCGCTTGTGGTATTCGACGCCGGGATTGCTGCAGGACGATGCCGGTGACCTGCTCCACCTCCTGTCGCCACGCCTGTCTGAGGTAGTTGTCACCCATCGTGGCCAGCATGGCGTCGGCTTTTTTGGCCATGCGGGCGCGCCCGTCAGCGCCCTGCCCTGCCAACAACTGCAACCCCGTCAGCCATGTTTCCAGCACTGGCCTGCTCTCATGATCAAGCCGATGTTGAAATGCATCCCTGCCTTCCCGTCGCAGCAACGAATCGGGATCCTCCCCCTCGGGCAGATAGAGAAAACGGGGTTTGAGTTCGGATTTCAGCAGCGGCATCATGCGCTCCAGCGCCCGCCAGGCGGCTTGTCTGCCGGCGCGGTCGCCATCGAAAGAGAAGACAGGCGCATCGCACAAACGGAAAATTTCGCGCAGCTGCCGCTCGCCGATGGCGGTGCCCAGTGGCGCCAGACCGAGCTTCAGGCCATAGGCCGCCATGCCCAGCACATCCATATAGCCTTCAACCACCACCAGTTGCTTGCTTTTACGAATCGTGTCGCGGTGTTCGGAAAAGCCGTATAACAGATCGGATTTGTGGAACCAGTCGGTTTCCGGCGAGTTGAGGTATTTGGGTTCGCCATCGCCGAGCACGCGGCCGCCAAAGCCGACGATGCGACCGCGCCGGTCGCGAATGGTGAACATCAGGCGGTCGCGAAAGCGGTCGCCATAACCGCGCTCGCCTTTGAACAACAACCCGACGGCCTCCAGTTGCTTGTTGGTGCGCGCATCGTGGCCGAACACCCGGTTCATAAAACCGTAGCCGGGTGGTGCGTAGCCCAACCCGTAATCACGAATAATATCGGCGGTCATGCCGCGCTGTTCGAGATAGGCGCGGGCTTTAGCGCCCGCCTCGCCGGCCAGCGCCCGGCCCATCGCCTGCGAAGCCTGCGACAGCAGCTCGTATGCCTGTTTCTGACGCGCCTCATCGACAGGCCGGCTCTCGGCATCCAGCGGCAGCGCCAGGCCGGCTTTTTCGGCCAGATATTCCACCGCTTCGGGAAAGGAGTAGCCGTCATGCTGCATGAGAAACTGAAAAGCGCCGCCGCCCTGCCCGCAACCGAAGCAGTAGTAGAGCTGCTTATCGGGCGACACCGAAAACGACGGCGACTTCTCATGATGGAATGGACACAGCCCCATCAGATTGGAACCGGACTTTTTCAGCTCGACATGGCGGGAGATAATCTCAACAATATCCGAGCGTGCGACAACCTCATCGAGAAAGGCGGGAGGGAAATGGGCCATAGGCTATTATGTAGAGTAAAAGCCGTGCATATGCAAGGTATCAGGCGTATTCAGCCCAGCCTGGCTTTCACGATAGCGGAGATTTTACCCATGTCGGCCCGTCCTTCGGCCTTGCTTTTCACCACGCCCATCACCCGGCCCATATCGCGCATGCCCGATGCACCGGTTTCGGCGATGGCCTGATCGACAATGGCGGAGAGCTCTGCTTCCGACAGCGGCTCCGGCAGATAGGCCTGAATAATCGCCGCTTCCGCCAGCTCCGCCGCCTGCAAATCCGGGCGTCCGCCATCGCCATATTGCGCCGCCGCATCGTTGCGCTGCTTCACCAGCTTCGATAGCACAGCGACCGTTTCCGTCTCGCTCAGGCCATGGCCCAGTTCGATCTCTTTATCCTTGATGGCCGCACGCATCAGGCGAATACAGGCCAGGCGCGCCTTATCCTTCGCCTTCATGGCGGCTTTCATATCTTCGGTTAGCTGTTTCAACATGGCTTACTCCTTTTTCTGCATGAATGGTTCACCACGAAAAGCACGAAGTAAACGAGGCTTCTTGTCTTTCGTGGTCAATCAATCCGGTGAATCAATAAAAAATACCGGGCGCAAAGGCCCGGCATTTTTACTGGTCGCGCAAGTGCGATACTCTTAATAATCGCGATTCTCGCGCATACGTACGCGGCGCAGGCGTTTCATCAAACGTTTGCGTGCAGCGGCTTCTTTGCGTTTGGATGCGATCGAAGGCTTTTCATAAGCTTCGCGACGACGGCATTCGGAAATCACACCGCCCTTCTCGACCTGCTTGCGAAAACGCTTCAGCGCAATTTCAAACGGCTCTTCAGGATTTACTCTGATTCCTGGCATATTAAAACATCACCACCTTTGGCCCGGCCATAAACTTACCCTTCTCATGCGCACTGTTTGTTTCACGCCCCTGCGGCGTTAGGCTCGCAGCCAGCCTACACGGCCATGAGAAAAGGGCGGCGAATTATGACCACCGAACAAGACAAGTCAAACGCGGAGAAGTCGAAGGCGCAATCCTCCGGCATGTTGCGCGCCGCCTCCAAAGTGGGCGGCTGGACCATGGTTTCTCGCATTCTCGGCTTTGTGCGCGATATTCTGCTGGCCCGCGTGCTCGGCGCCGGCATGCTGGCCGACGCCTTTTTTGTCGCTTTTAAACTGCCCAACTTCTTCCGCCGCATGTTCGCCGAAGGCACCCTGACCGTGGCGCTGGTGCCGGTGCTGGCCGATGAACGGCAAAAAGGCGAGGCAGAAGCGCACCGCTTTCTCAATGCCCTGGCCACGCTGCTGCTAATTGTGTTAAGCATCTTCACCGTGCTTGGCGTGCTGTTGATGCCGTGGCTGCTCTATCTGTTCGCCCCCGGTTTCGCCGATGAGCCCGATCGCTGGGCCATGGCGCTGCAGCTGGCGCGCTGGATGTTTCCCTATCTGGCCATGATCTCACTGGCAGCGCTATCGTGGGCCGTACTCAACACCTACAAACATTTCGCCGTGCCGGCGGCCAGCCCGACGCTGCTCAATGTCGCCATCATCTTCGCCGCCGTGGCGCTCGCGCCGTCCTTCGATAACCCGGCCACCGCGCTGGCCATCGGCGTACTGCTTGGCGGTTTTCTGCAACTGGCGATTCAGTTTCCGGCCCTGAAACGCATCGGCTGGAGGCCGAAGCTCAGTTTCCATTTCCGTCAGCCGGCCATTGGCGAAACCTTCACCCTGTTCGGCCCGGCTGTACTGGCCATTGCAGCGGTGCAGATCAATATCCTGGTCGGCACCATTCTGGCCACCCTGCTCGATACCGGCGCGGTCTCCTATCTGTATTACTCCGATCGCATTGTACAGCTGCCGCTGGCGCTGTTCGGCATCGCCATGAGTACGGCACTGTTGCCGACGCTGTCCGATCACCTGGCCAAAGGCCATCAGGATCAGGCTGCAGATGATCTGCGCAGCGGGCTGGCCTGGCTGACCTGGATCACCCTGCCTGCTGTCGCCGGCGCGTTTTATCTGGCCGAACCGATTGTCGTCACCCTGTTCGAGCGCGGCGCCTTCTCCCATGCCGATTCTGTGGCCACGGCGCAAACCCTCAAGGCTTATGCTGCCGGTCTGATTGCCTTCTGCTGGGCGAAGCTGCTCGCCTCCGCCTGCTATGCCGGCAAGGATGCCAAAGCGCCGATGCGCTACGCCGCCATCAGCGTGGCGGTCAATATTGCGCTGGCTGTGGTTCTGATGCAGTTCTGGGCCTATGTCGGCCTGGCGCTGGCCACGTCGCTGGCCGCATTCGTCAATGTCGGCCTGCTCTATATGCGTTTGAGCAAAACCTACGGATCGCTGCTGACCCCGGCGATCACCAAACGATTGTTGACTGCGATCGTCGCCAGCATGCTGATGCTGGCCGGCTTATACGGCTTTGGCAGGGTCTGGGTTTTCCCGGCAGAAGGCGGCATGCAGTTTGTCTGGATTGCCGCTTCGATCGGCAGCGCCATCGCCGTATTCTTCTGCTCTGCTATACTTCTGGGCGAACGCAAACTGCTGATGCAGTTTTTGCGCCGGAGGCAACATGCGTCGTGATGTGATCGTTTTCGATACGGAGACTGTGGTGGACGCCGATGCCGCACGGCGGCTATTGCGGCTGCCTGAGCTGAGCGACAGCGAAGCGCGTGACGGGCTGTGTGATTATTTTCTCGAAAAAACCGAAGGCCGCAACGACTTTCCGCGCCAGCCTTTTCATCAGATCGTGGCGATTTCCTACGGTCACCTGATTCGCGAACCGGGCGAAGAAGGCGGTGAACTGGTGATGCGCCAACTGGCCAGTGGCGGCGACAAAAACAGTTCCGAAAAAGAGCTGCTGGAAGGTTTCTTTCACCTGATCGAGAGCCGCGCCCCGCAACTGGTCAGTTTCAATGGTCGCGGCTTCGATATCCCGGTGCTGAAATATCGCGCCATGGCGCACGGCCTCTCCTGTCCACGCTGGTTCAGGCAGGGCGACAGGTGGAACAACTACGATACGCGCTATTCGTCTGAGTATCACTGCGATCTGTTGGAACTGCTATCCGACTTCGGCGCCTCGGCCCGCTGCTCGATGGATGAAGTGGCGGCCGTGCTGGGCGTGCCGGGCAAGCTGGAAACCGCCGGCGATGATGTACGCGCGATGTTCGAGGCCGGCCAAATCGAATCGATTCGCGATTATTGCGAAACCGATGTGCTGACAACCATGCTGATATTTCTGCGCCACCAGCTCTTCTGCGGCGCACTCAGCGAGAGCGCCTGTACTCGCGCCATACTGGGCATACGCAACTACCTCGAAGCGGAATCCGAATCCCGCCGACACCTGGCTGAATACCTCAAAGTCTGGGGTCAAACGGCAACATAGATTGTTGAAAAGCGCCGAAAAGAACCAACGACCTTCGCGTTATGAGCAGGATGGTCATAAAATTTATAACCGTATTAAACCATTTTGCGTGGGAGAAAATCCAATCATTGCAAGGGAATGATGGTGCCATATGGCTCTGGAATTGAGTAAAAATACTCTTGATATTGAGTAAATTGTAATTACAATGGCTGCATGTACAGCAGACCAATATTTCAAACAATTGAGAAAAGACTGATGGAACCCCGGCGCTTTATACAAGTGCTGGCTGGCCCGAGACAGGTTGGAAAAACAACACTGGCAAGACAGTTAATGGCATCATTATCGCATGCCGTGCATTTTGCGTCAGCAGATGCTTTAGCCGCCGAAGACCGACAGTGGATTCGGCAG
>JALUYG010000106.1 GCA_027013105.1 Mariprofundus sp. | reverse complement strand
CGGTCAGCGTCCAGCTACCCCTACAACCGGGCCGAATTTGACAGATCAAGCCGGTGGCAGCCCTCGATCAGCCTTCGCCTGATCTGCGGCCCAGTTTATGCAGCATAAACTGGTGCAGCAGATAGGCCCATTCGCCTGCCTGAGAAAAGATTTTGGGCAAGCGATCGGCTTCGGCGCGTCGCCACAGAAATATGCCCAACAGCAGCAGCGCCCCCTGCTCCGCCCACATCGTCCAGCCCGGAAATGCATCCAGGGCAACCTGCCGATGCAGCA
Organism: Mariprofundus sp.; assembly: GCA_027013105.1. Classification (GTDB taxonomy): domain Bacteria; phylum Pseudomonadota; class Zetaproteobacteria; order Mariprofundales; family Mariprofundaceae; genus Mariprofundus. The sequence goes on along the minus strand of JALUYG010000106.1, from coordinate 2,762 downwards.
TCAACTGCAGATTATAAATCAGCACCAGCAGGGCGATGCCGGCCACCATCGAGCCCGCCTTGCCGGAACGTTTTTGCGTCAACGAGAATGGCAGCGCAAAGAAAAACAGCACCAGCACCGTGGATGGCAGCAATAGTCGTCGGTTCCATTCAGCCACGGCGCCGGGGGCATGTTTACCCACTGCCTGCCATAATTCGCGCGGCGTCATCATAGTGACATGATCGCCGGAGCGTTGCCTGATCCAGTGGCTGGCCGCCACAGGAATCGACACCATATATTTATCAAATGCCAACATTCGCTGATCGGCGCCCTGCCCTTCAAGACGAACGCCATGATCCATTCGCAACTGTAGCTGGCTGTTGTTCATATCAAAACGGGCGGACCTGGCTGTATAAATCACAGAAGCGCCGCCACGATGATCTTCCAGGATCACTCCTCGGTAAGCGCCCTGCTTGTCCTCGCCATCCACATAGATGGTAATGCCATCAAAACCGCGTGTAAAACGTTGCGGTGAAAAAGTAATCACGCCTTTCATCGCATAAATTTTTGTCAGAATATTGTTAAAGCCCAACTGCCCCTGCGGCAACAATACCATGGATGTGTAGGTCAATCCCGCCCACATCAGTAATGCCAACAGTAAAAAACCGCGAAACATGCGCGAATAAGAGATGCCCGATGCCCGCATCACATCCATTTCACTACTTTGCTGTAATCCGGCAATGGTATTCTGCACAGAGAGAAAAAAGGCTATCGGCACTGTGAGCAACAGAAAATAGGGCATCGTCAAGATCAACATCTCCAGGATCAGCGACCATGCCTGAGCGCTGTCCGAGATCGACCCCAGCAGTTTCAGCGCACGCCCGAGCAACAACACGCCGAGCACAAGCACCAGCCCGCCCAGAAACGGCATCAGCCACAATCGGAATATGTAACGATCAATTGTCATTTCAGTAATTCAATCCGTTTCCCATGGCCCGTCATGGCCGCTGTAATTAAAATTGTTGCTGTAATATGCAAAGGTTTTGATAAGCTTGGCCCTCATGACATGTCTGTTAATATTTTCATCACTCGTAAAACTATCAGCGTGACCGTCTGAGTATATGAAAAAATCTTCTGGCCAATCAAACATCCGGCTTTCTATCGTCATTCCGGTATATCGCAGCGAACCTATTCTGCCCAAACTGGTGGAAACCATTCAGGCTGAAATGGCCAAAGAACAGTTGTCAGATCAATTTGAACTGATACTTGTCAATGACGCCAGCCCCGATCAATGCTGGCGCGTGATCTGCGAACTGGCGGAAAAACATCCCTTCATCAAGGGGATCTCTCTGCGCCGAAATGCCGGCCAGCATAATGCCATCATGGCCGGTCTCAACCATGTATCCGGCCGCATCGTGATCATGATGGACGACGACCTGCAACATCCTCCCGATGCAATCGGCAAAATGGTTGCTGCATTATCGGATGGTTTCGATATCTGTTACACTCGCTACCTGAACCGAAAGCATGTCGCATGGAAAAAGCTGGGCAGCCGTTTTAATGACTGGGCAGCCACAAAAATTCTCGGCAAGCCCAGCGGGTTGTATCTATCCTCCTTCAAGGCGGTTCGTCGCGAAGTGATTGATGAAATTATCAAATATGACGGCCCTTACGCATATATCGATGGTCTGCTACTGGATGTAACCCGTTCGATCACAGTCGTTGATATCGAACACCAGGATCGCCATGAGGGTGAAGGAACCTATGACCTGATACGTTCGGTTTCGTTATGGATGAAAATGGCCACGAGTTTTTCCGTGATGCCGTTGCGCTTTGCTTCGCTCATGGGGTTTGCCCTGGCTTTGTTGAGCATCATCATGATCTTCATCATTTTTATTGAGAAGCTGATTCATCCCGACATGGCCGCCGGCTGGGCCTCCCTGATCGCAACCATCCTGTTTATTGGCGGCGTTCAAACGCTGTGCATAGGCATGATCGGCGAATACCTCGGCCGGGCTTATTTAAAACTTAACGGCAAGCCCCAATTCACCATTCGGGATAAAACCTGGAAATGCTCGCCAACCGCAAATCATGAGCGCTAACTATGCTGCAATGAAACCGCGGCTGGATCAGTTTCTGGCTGCGATCCCGTTTGACCGGATTACATCCGAGGTTGCAAGCCGCACCAACCAGCCGGCCAACAAAATTTCAACGCTGTTAAAAACCTATGCCAATGAAAGCTATGTCTCACTCGAACTGGTTGTACAACGGCTTGATCTGTCCAAACGCATGCTTGAAGTCGGCGCAGGCCTCTGCCTGCTGAGCCTGTTTTTAAAACAGGAGGGTTACGAAATCACAGCCCTGGAACCTGCGCTGGGCGGATACGGCATCTTTGAAGAGACGAAAACAGCCATTCTCGAACACTGTTCCGAACTCCGGCTTGAGGTGCTAACCCTGCCCGCCCAGCAACTGAACTCCGACACCCATGGCATGTTTGATCTGGTATTCAGCAACAATGTCGTGGAGCACATCCCCGACTGGCAAGCAGCCCTGAATGCCATGATGCGTGTTGTGACGGCATCAGGCATGTCGCTGCATGCCTGCCCCAACTACACGATTCCGTATGAGCCGCACTATGGCGTTGCGGTTTTCCGTCATTTTCGCACGCTCAGTCAACGCCTGTTTCTGCCAAAAGATGCCGAACTGGATATATGGCGTTCACTGAATTTTATCACCTGCTTTAACATCAAACGTTTCTGTCAACAGCAGGAACTTACCTGCAG
>JALUYG010000105.1 GCA_027013105.1 Mariprofundus sp. | reverse complement strand
CCATGGGCAATGCCGGCGCCGGTGCGGTGCTGCTACTCTCCGGAGAGGTGTCGGTGCAACTTGACGGCAAGGAAATTGACCGCATGTATCGTGGCGAGCTGTTCGGCGAGGTGGCGTTGGCCGAGGATTTACCGCGAACCGCTGATATTGTGGCGCTTGAAGACTGCAAAGTGCTGTTTTTTCTGCGTTCAGATTTGAAGGAATGGATAGCCATCAAACCGCACGATGCCTCCCGCTTGCTACTCAATTTATCAAAAATACTCGCCCAGCGCCTGATGAACCGAAATATCAAAATCAACCGCAGGGAGAAGTGATGGACGGCATATTTGATCGCCTGTTGATGCATCCGGCGACGTTGGCCACCATGTGCTTCGCCATCGGCCTTGGATTTGTCTGGGCATTTGTCTATATCACTTCGCCCGTTTTATTCTCGCTGGCCTTATCGGCAGTATTCTATGCTGCGCTATCACCGGTTGTGGATCATTTGATTCGCCGCAACTTCAGCACTTCCATGGCTGTTTCGCTGGTCATGGTGGTGGTGGTAGTGGTGATGCTGATCCTCTCCGCGCTGTTGTATCCGGCTTTCAGCAATCAATTTACACAATTCTCGCATCGTGCGGTGTATCTGGATGAACGGGCGCTGCATATGGCAATGCAGATCAATACTTGGATGCAGTCGCACCTGAACCATGGCTTTAATGCACCGCAAGTGGCGCACAAAGTCGTAACGACGCTAAATCAGAAGGCCGCTGAAATCAGCGACTCCGTCACCTCATGGTTCAGCCATGCGGCCTTTTCACTGGTGCTGGTGCCTCTGGCCACATTTTTTCTGCTGAAAGATTACCGCATGCTGCGAAACATCACCATGCAAGCCCTCCCGAACCGTTATTTCGAGCTCGGATGGATGGTGCATAACGCTGTCAGCATCCAGTTACAAAACTATGTGCGCGGCATTTCCATTCAGGCGCTCTCGATGTCGCTGATTTGCACGGCCGGATTCTGGCTGGCCGGCATTGATTATGCCCCGCTGCTCGGGCTGTTGGTTGGGCTGCTGAATCTGATTCCCATGTTCGGCATTTCTCTGGCCAAGATCCCGCCTGTACTTGTTGTGCTGTTGTCCGACCACCCGAACTTCAAATCGGTTATTGTGGCGCTGGCCGTGCTGTATATCGCCCAGGCCGTGGATAAACTTTATCTGACGCCGCATGTTGTCGCCAAATCGGCAAACCTGCACCCGCTCACCATCTTGCTCGGCGTCATACTGGCCGGCTATTACTTTGGCTTTATCGGGCTGATTCTCGCCGTGCCGCTCATGTTCTCAATGAAAGTCATCTACAGCGAACTGTTACGCGGCTTTCGTCATTTCGGGCCGAAACAGGTCGCTTGATTCTCTGCTTTAACGCGCACGTTTTTCCAGTTAATAGGGAATATCATCATGCAGATCCGGCGGAATAAACCCGTTAATGCGATGCACCTCGGTATGGATGGAGCCATCTTCATGCAACTGCAGACAGCGATAGCCCGGCGAAACGGCGTCGAGTTCGAAACTATCTTTTCCCGGTGCGAACTGCACGCTGGTTGACGGACTGCCCAGCACGCGAATGCCGGCATACTCGCGATCGAAAGCCTGGTGAATATGTCCATGCAGCATCACACGCACCTGAGCGCGCCTCAGCACCACATCCCACAGCTCGCTGGCGTTTTCAAAGCCGATGGCATCCATCCACTTGCTGCCTATCAGCAGCGGCGGATGGTGCAACACGATCAGCGTGTGCATTTCAGGCTCAGCAGCAAGCAAGCCATCCAAGCGCGCAAGCTCCTCAGGCGTCACATAACCCGACACCTGACCATCCTTGTGGGTGTTCATCGCCAGGATGCGCCAGTTTCCGATCTGCAGCACATCGCAATAGCCGCATTTTGCCTGCAGCGCCGGAACCAGGGCATTGGCGATATCATCCAGGTTGGCATGGTTGCCCGGTGAGAGCATCACAGGCGCTCGCCACTCAGGCAGCGCTTCAACCAGCATTTGGTAGCTCTCAGCCGTTTCATCCTGAGCCATATCGCCACCGAGAAGCAGGGCGTTTATTTCAGGATAGCGCTCATAGGCATCGGCCAGAACGCTTTTAAAACTATCCCACGGACAAATGCCCTTGAGTCGTCTGGCTTGATCCGTAAACAGGTGCGAGTCGCTAATGTGAAGCAGGCAAACACTCACGGCACAGGGGTGAGTTCGATCAGCCGTCCGATCAGTCGTTCCCTGTCCATACCCGCGGCAAGCGCATCGAAACTGGGAATAATACGGTGGCGCAGCACATCCGGCGCAATACTTTGAATATCATGAGGACTGACATAATCGCGTCCCTGAATCGCTGCATGGGCGCGGGCGCATATATTCAGCGCAATACTGGCGCGCGGCGAGGCGCCGAGCGTCAACATGCCTGCGAGCTGCTTATCCAGCACTTCAGGACGGCGCGTCGCCGCCACCATATCGACAATGTAGCCATTCAGCTCGGGGGCAAGGTGGATGCCTCGAATCTGCTGACGCAGGGCAAAGACGTCATCGGCGTGAATCACCGGCGCAACCGAGGCTGACCCCGTATCGCTTTCATGCATGCGCAAAATACCGATCTCTTCGTCGCGGCTCGGATAATCCAGCACCAGCATCATCATAAAGCGATCAATCTGGGCCTCGGGCAACGGAAATGTACCTTCCTGCTCGACCGGATTCTGGGTAGCGATTACCCAGAACAGTTCAGGCAGCGCATAAGTGCTGTTGCCAACCGTCACCTGGCGCTCTTCCATCGCTTCCAGCAGCGCCGACTGCACCTTGGCCGGCGAGCGGTTAATCTCATCGGCCAGCAGGATCGAGTGAAATACAGGGCCGCGGACAAATTCAAAGCTGCCGTTTTCCGGACGAAAAATATCCGTTCCGATCAGATCGCCGGGCAGCAGATCAGGCGTGAACTGAATACGATGAAAATCCACATCAATGCAATCCGCCACTGCTTTGGCCAGCGTTGTCTTGGCCAGACCCGGCACCCCCTCCAGCAGTAGATGTCCGCCGGCGAGCAGACCGATGAGCAGCCGGTCAATTAATGTCTGCTGACCGACCACGACATGGCCGATCGCGCTGCGCAGCCCATCCAGCGTAGCCAGGCATTCACCCTTCATCGAGCGGTGCCCCTCTGCGCATCGGCTTTCTTCTCGCCATGCTGCTGATCCGGCAGCCTGAGAATAATGCCGCCAGCCAGCATGGCTTCGGTATGAATACGGTTACTAAGCTCGGCGACTTGTCTGTTCAGCGCCTTTTTACCTGGTGAGTTGGGATCATACGCCATAAATGCGACGCCGCGCATCTGATGCAGGAATGCATCCGGATCTTCCCTTCGAACCGGCGGCAGCGGCAGCGCCCCGCGCCGCGTAGCCAGCATGGTTCTGCCCGGCCACTGCACCGCCACCAGCGTCTGCTCGTCCATGCCGGCAGTCAGCTCTCCCAGCAGTGCAATCACGCGATCCTCTCGATGCATCACACTGGCCCGATTGGAGAGAAGATACTGTTTGTCAGCAAGCATAAATCCTGTGCAAAGCAACATCACCAGCAATCCGGCCAGGCCCCTGCGCCGTATCAGCCCTTCACCGCCAAAACGGTCATTCAACCGAATCAACCCGCGCAGGCCTTCAAACAGGATATAGGTCAACACCAGTTCCGCCCATGCGGCATCAGCGCAGAGCAGCCCGGCCACGATGCCGCCCAGCACCATGGCGGAAAACAGATCATCGCGACTACGCCGAATACCTGCCGCCAGAGCAACCAGCAACAGGCCGGCGCTCAGCAAAGTAAAACCGAATGAGGCGAACTCCACCGGAGCGCCGCGCAACACCGCAGTGAGCGCCGGTGCAGGACTGACAAAAAACGACAACGCCGGCCAGCCGGCGCGACTGACCAGAATAAAAAACAGCATCAGCCCAACGCCAATATAGAGCGCCGCCCGTTTACGCCTGGCAGGACGCTGCAGCAGCGTTTCATGCCAGAGCAAAGCTGCCGCCATGCCCAGGCCGGCCGGATGCATACTCACCGCCAGCGCAATCAGCAACAGCAACACAAAATAGTTGCCCGGCGTCGCATGCGTTGAGGCGCGATAATAACCCGAAGACCAGTAGCTGAGCACGCATGCCAGAATCAGAAAGTTTCCGGCGCCAATACTATCGGCCTGATCAATCGTAAGCGGCGCGATCAACCACAAGCCGGTGGCAAATAGCGCCACCTCATCCCCCAGTTGCTGCTCCGCCCAGCGATACAGCATCAGCCCGGTAGCCATCGTGAAAAACATCGCCAATGTTCTGGCCGCAGTCAGATCTCCGATCCAGTGAAAATTTAGCGGCGCCAGCAGCAATGCACGCAGATCGGGAAACCCCATAATAGCGATAGGGTTGAGCATGTGCGAGCCGAGCGACCAGTTCAGCAGCAGGGCTCTGGCCGCCCCCTCTTCAACACCGTATAGGTCGTAGCGAAAGCAGGCCAGATAGATCACTGACAGGCCGCATAGCGCCGCCAGTGCGACATGACGCGGCGCAAAAATCTGCGCTATTGATGGAAAACGGGTTGTCATGATTTCTCTTTACCCAGAATGCGAAAAAATACCGATACCAGAATGCCGAACAGACCGCCGCATAACAGCAGTCCGCCCACCACAATCATTGGCAACAGCCAGCCGGGTATCGTTTGTCCGGCCGGAATCGCTGCAAGCTTCGAAAAGAGAACAACGCAGATGACCAGCCCAACAGCGCTGGCGATAGCATAACGCCGAATCAACCGTTTCCAGATATCGGATTTCATATGATTTTCTTCCTAATTGATGGTATCAAAGGCATACAAACTGCGCATACGTAACGATGCGTACAGGCGGGCTGATGGTAGCGTCGATTCTGGCAACAACAAGAAAAAATCGATCGCCAAACAAAAAGAGCGGGGCGATGCCCCGCTCTTTTTGTTTTAAACAATCCAACCGCTTCATTCAGACCAGCCAGACCTCTCTGGCAAAATCACCGCGATCACTATCAGTGGCTGCCACCGGTATTCTTCAACTCGAAGCCGCGAGCGCCGCGTGGCGGAGCCATCGGGTTGCCACTGGTGTACGGCAGCGCACCGGTCAGGAATGCTGCGACATCCTGCATATCCTTTTCGCTCATCGTTGCAGCCACTTTGCGCATCATGCCCATCGGATCATTGGCGCGGCCATTATCCACCGTACCGTCTTTCCAGGCATGCAGCTGATTCAGCAGATAGACATAACGCTGACCACCCAGCATCGGGAAAATCCTGCCGGCGCTGCGACCGTGGAAACCGTGGCAGCTCTTGCAGGATACGATGCCTTCCGCGCCATACTCCACAATCATGGCGCCGCGTGAACGATCGCCAACATCTACGCCGTCTTCCTTCAGGGACTTGAGATCGGAACCCAGGAACGGCGTCTTCAACGACTCCACATAGGTAATCACATCCCTGCGCTCCTGAGGCGTCAAACCCTTGGCAACGCCATTCATGGCGCCCATGGTGTTATCGATGCGTTTGTCTGTAGCGAAATCGGTAAGCTGTTTGATTTCATAAGCAAACACCTGATGCGCCAGTCTCGGCGTACCCATGTCATCCTGACCCAGTCCGCCTGCGCCATGGCAGCTCTGACAGGCAGGCACTGCATCGCCCTTACCTTCCATAAAAATCTTACGACCGTTGTCAATATCTCCCGCCTGGAAACTTTCCGCCTGAGCCGGAATGATAAACGACATGGCGAACACCGCCGCGACGCCAACTGCTGACTTCAAATACCGCATGTATAAACCCTCCCTTACTAATTATAAAATATTTTTTGTATGATTTATCGGGTTTCCCCGAGTTTTTATATAGTGACTGTAATCCAAAAGCAGTCGCCAGTAGCAACCGCTTTCTTGTCATTCATTCGCTAGCAGACAACCTATTCGTCGTACTGTTTGCCCCGGTTCATACCGCCGCGCAGCATCAGATAAGCCCAGCCGAAGAAGAACACAAACGTCCAGAAATAAAATGACCAGACCGTGCCTGACTGAAAATTCACAGATGCTTCAACAAAATGTTCCATTGGAAACCCTCCTTAAGTGCAACTAAGGGCGTATGCTACGCTCGCTTTCCGATGCAATGCAAGTATTTATTTACACATGCCGGGTAAGGTTAGCGGCGTTGAAGATTCCAGCTAACGCGCATGGATTTTTGTTTCATGTTAAGGCGCCAGCAATCCGCCACTGACAAGCGCCAGCAATCGCACCGCCATGATCACCTTGGCCTGTTGCCTGTGCGTCGCGCGCGCCCCCTCTCCCCCTTGCCAGAGCCGCACCCCTTCCCTGATCTGCATCACATACAGCGTAAACAGCAAAATATCGAGCACAACATGCATCCATACCAGATAATTAAAGATGCCGCCCTGTTCGATCAAACGGTGCGGCCAGTTACGTGTAAAATAGAGAATAAAGGGCACTGCGATATCGTAACAGATGCACAGCACCATCACGGCCACATGTACAATACGGGGACGATGATAGAGATAAGCCGCCAGCATCAACAGCCATGTCAGTATTGAAGCAATCAAAACCGGTGAACTCAGCACGCATCATCTCCTTGTCGCCGCTGATACGCGGCGGGAATGCGAAACCTTGGTATCCGTGGCTGCGCGTCAAGCTTGCATCCGCAGTGGCGCTCGCTAGTTTGCGGCCATGCCATCCGAGCACCGTTATCTGATTAAATTTCTTGTCACATCCGCCATCGCCTTCTTCATCGGCACCCTGCATGGTCTGTTGCAGGTATTGCCGCCGGTGCGGGCGTGGCTGGACTCCATCGGCAGCCCCTACGGCGGCCCCGGCCACATGATTGACCCGCTGGCCCATGCCCACATCAATCTCATTGGCGGCGTCACCATGCTCGGCATGGCGGTGACTTATTATATGCTTCCATCCATCACCGGCAGGCCGCTACACTCCATGCGCATGGCCGAGCACTCCTACTGGTGGACGATCCTCGGCGTCGGCAGCTTTTATGTACTGCTGTTGATCTTCGGCGGCGTCGAAGGCTATTACTGGCTGCATGACCCGTCTGTAGTGCCCGCTATTCACCGTTTTTACGGGCCGATGGTCTCAATCGCATCCACCGTGCTGGCAGTCGGATTCTGGATCTATCTGGCCAATGTGCTGCTCACCGTGCGGGATATCCGACACAACAAGTCATGACGCTCCCCTGCGGTTGCCCGGCATCGTTTCCCGATTGGGATGATCAGGATATCAACCTGGGCGGATATCTGATCCATGAACAGCCCGCTCCCATGTTTATGCATATGCCCATCGCTTTCGATCTCTACCGCCAGCGCCAGATCGATGATATCGCCACGCTGGAGCTGACCGAAACATGGCCGGGGCTGGCGCTCACCCGCTCCGCCGCCTTTCGCGGCAGCATCATCAGGCTGCTGGATGATGAAAGCTGCCCGGCCCGACGCGTACGCCGCCTGCCCAACCCATTTCGTCTGCGCGTCGCCCTGCACCACGGCGATGTCGGTGGCATACGGGCGCTGGTGCGCAACATGCAGGGACGCCTGATCAGCTCAGGCCGCAAACCGCTGGAACTCTACCTCGCCTACCTGACCTGCCCGCTCTGCGCCGAAAAACGCGGCGGCAACAAAATCATGCTGCTGCGCCACTGGACGCCGAGCGAAAAAATCAGCAAAGGCCTGCAAAAACTCAAAGCAAAAGAAGCCATGAAAAACGACTCTCGCAAAGCCGCAAAGGACGCAAAGAAAACCACAATCCAGCATTAATTTTCGTTGCTTCTCAACAATAGTTGAAATGTGTCTGTTTTCCCGTGCTTATGTGTCCGACATGCCGGGAACATGACGCCATTCCGGCCTACTGCATCCCAACCTGTTTTTTCTTTGCGCGCTTGGCGGCTTTGCGAGAGTTGGTTTTGATTCCCACAGGCGCTGCGTCTTTTTCGCGGAGCCAGGCGATCACATCGGCGCGATCGCGCTGCTGAAGCGGCGGCAGAAACATGGTGGTGTTGATCTTGACCAAGCGCGGATTGGCCAGCCATGTATCCAGCGAGGGAGCATCCCAGCGCGCAAACGGCACGCCGCTGATCGACGGCGCGCGGCCATAGACGTCCTGCAAGCCGGGGCCGATTTTTTTCTCCGCCCGGCTCAGAAAGTGACACGGCATACAGCGCACCTTTGCCACCACTGCGCCGCGCGCGGCGTCCGCCGCATTTGCCGGCGCCGCATATGCCGACAGAGCCGCCAGCAAACTGATGACGACAGCGTCCGGCAATAGCCCGCAGCGCAACATCAGCCGCCCGCTTTCAGGGTGATTTTATGGCCGACAATGGCCAAATCGCCGCCACTGACATCCTGATACACGGTAACCACGTCCGTCGATTCACCTCTGGCGAACGCCACCCGATAGGAGAAAATATACACATCGTAATGGAAGCGTGGATCCTTGCGTTTAAAAATCAGTTGTCGCCCCTGCATCGGCCCCAGCTTCTGTTGAATCGACTTCAGCTGCCTGGCCCATGCATCGCGCTGATGGCCGGCATAAAACTGTTTGCCATACATATCGAGCGCCGCATTCCAGTGTTGCTGCTGCAGCGCGGCGTAGAGCTTATTCACCATGGCCGCCGCCTCATCTTCATGCTGGGGCGCCGCCGAACAGCCGGCCAGAATCAGCAGCAACAGCGCCGCCCCCCACTTCATCATTCTCATCATTTACCTCCACCCTGATGCTTCGATGCATCCGACAGGTCAAATTCCAGCTGCGTCTGTTTACCGTGAAAGCGTAGCTGCACATACAGCTTGGCGTGCCGGGGGTCATCCACATCCAGCGCCCGACGGAATACATCGCTCATACCGTCCGGCATGGCCTGAATCCACGCATCCTGCGGATGCAGGCGATAATGCACCACTGCACCGATTGCCAGTCGAGCCCCTTTCGGCCCGGTCAGGTGCAACAGGAACTCATTGTGGCCGGCCTGAATCGGATGCGGCCGGGTCTCCAGCTTGATATCCAGCGTATTCCAGTGACGTTGCTGAAAAAAATTGCCATCGTCGCCGCCACAGCCCGACAACAAACCAACCATCAACATCGCAGCCACGCCCATAAAAAATATTCGCTTACGCATCATCTTTCTCCTTTAATTTGCGCGCTTCATGCAAATTAATGCGACTGCAGCCATGCCAGCAATGCTTTGCGTCCGGCGTCCGGAATGGGCGCCATTCTGGCATCCATGCGGTGATGCTCCATGCGCCGCACCACGGCTGGCCATTCATCAGAGCTGTGCAGCTTCGGCGATGGAGGCGCATGGCATTGCGAACAGTATGCCTGCAGCGGCCCGGTTTGATCTGATAAAGTTCTATGCGATACAGCTTCCTGCGATGCCGACGCCACCTGGCCGCCACCGCCGGCGACAGCTTTATCACCATGCACGGCCGCACCATGCACGGCCCCATCCTCTGCGCCATTACTGCAACCTGCCAGTATCAGGCCACAGCAGAGCACCGCGACATACTGCATCCGCATTACGCTTCATCCTCCGGCTTGCGCTCGGGGTCATTATCCAGACGCCCGCCCGCCTTGCTGCCATAGATGCGCGTCATGAAAAAAATGAATATGGCTCCGACGATAATCCAGACCACGGCGCCGATCACGCCCATGCTCCAGTGCGACCAGTCAAAGACGGAAAATTCACGACGGCCAAAAAACGGGAAGCTCAAACTGACCGAGACAAAAATCACCCCGACAATGATGGCGATAAACCATTTGGGAATGGGTTTTTGCGACGTCGGAATGCTCTCCACCAGTTCCCAGTCTTCCAGTCCGCGCTTGCGCCGTCGCTCTTCATCGCTGCTATAACCATAATGCTTTTTCATCTTATCGGATGCATCCTCAGCCTGACCGGCCGGTTTGGAACTGCTGTTCTCTTCACTCATTACCTGTCTCCTACACGATAATATTGCACAGGAAAATCCTCGCGCCAGCCATCACTGCTCATAAGGCGTACGACAAAACGGTGCATGCCGTGCGCAATTGCATCGGCATGCAGATGCAGTGCGACATTGACCATGCCGGCCGAATCAAAATGCACTTCCGACTGCTGCAGCGTGAACTGATGCGGCTTCAGCCCCCCCACAGCGATATGCACATCGGTGGCACGATAACGCTTATTGGAGAGATGCACCACATAATCGCTCATGCCGGTATTCCGTGCGCCGATATTGCCGACGCTGACCTCATACGGACGATAGGTATGAATACCGAATGCCAGCAGCAGCGCGCCAACCAGCAGAAACGGCAGAACGCCGCGAAACCTGCCGGCCATGCTTGTCATGTGCGCCGGCTCCTGTTCGCTGGAAGGGAACATGAACGACAACAGGCCGGCTTCACCTCTGCCCGCATGCAGACGGTCGCAAGCCACAATACACTCCCCGCAGGCCGTGCAGCCGGAATAGACTTCCGTATGTTTCGGATCCAGATCGACAGCGCAGGCGCTGGCGCAATAGCCGCATTTGACGCACTCATCCGAACGCAGCGCATCATAGCCGATACGCATCGTCTCTTTGGTCTTGAAAGAGTGCTGCCAGATGCGGTAAATGCAGAAATTCTGACACATCAGGTGGCGAATAAAGGCGATATCAAGCAGCATCACCACGCAGCAGACAAAGTAGATCCAGTACATCGACAACGGCATCGCCGCATCGCGCTGGAAGGTGACAAAATGCCATACCGTCAATGGCGGATAGAAGTAGAGAACAGGAATCAGGGCGAACAGCATCGCTGCTGCAACAAACGCGACGCCAAGCAACAGCCAGTTGCCGCGCTTCTGTTTCCGCCGGGCCACCTCCACAGCCGATCCGTCAATAGAGAGCTCGGCCTTGCGCCCCAACAGCGTGCGCATCCAGCCCGTGCCCAACTCCGCCAGCAAGCCCTGCGGGCAGGCCCAGCCGCAAAACACCGAACCCAGCCATGAATAGCTCAACACCAGCATCCCTGCAATCAGAAACCACGCACCGAAAATAATTGCAAAATCCGCAAACCAGATCTGATACTCTCCGATCACAAAGGCGCCGGTGAGGATATCGATGCGGAACAGGCCCAGGATAGGCGCCAGAATCAGCAGCAGCAGAAAAGAAAATTGCGAGATTCGCCGTAGCAGGTGCAGGTATTGCGAGCGCTTCGCCATCATTTTATCTGCAACCATTTTTCCACCGCCACTCTTCTATCCGCACCCACGCTATCCGCCGCCATGCGCGCCGGCCGCCAACACCTCGGGATCAAAAGGCGTGATCAGCTGCAAACGTTTCAGCAGCAACGCCGCCTGCTTTTCATCGCCCTGCTGCCGGGCAAGATGCCAGAGCATCCGCAAGGCCGTCGCATGATCGGGGCGAATGGCCAGAATGCGCCGCCATTGCTGCTGTTGCTGCGCCAGAGATGTCGCCGCTGCACCCCGGGCGATGGCAGCGGACAGTTGCTGGTCACTGCCTTGCAGGAGAGCGCCGCCATGTTGATTGTTCATGCCTTGACGGCGCGTGTTTTGATTATGCATCTGCTGACTGCGCAAGGCATCCGCCATCGCATCAGCCACGGCGAATCCGGCCCAGCGATCACGCGGGTTGGCCTGATAAGCCAGATTGATGAATTTGGAAACCTGCTGCGAGCGTCCCGAAAACATCCCTTCCCAGGCATGCATCATGGCATCGGTGGAGAGCACGGCCCGCTCCAGCGCCCCCTTGTCGGCCGGGACAGCGCGCCAGCGCTGCAGCAGCGCATCGGGATGCGGCCGAATCGACGAGAGCCAGGCCATGATTCTGGCAATATGCATCCGCCCTTCCACGCGCGCCCGCGCCAGTCGATACTCCACCACCGGCCACCACTCATCCTGCAACGGCGCATTGGAGGCGGGAATCGAGCCCATATCGCGGCCGATCCATGTCTGCCAGCCCTCATCGCCGGTCAGCGCATGATCATGCGCCTCCGCCCAGCGCTTGAGTGCAGCAAGCCCTGGGCGCTCGCCGCGGAAACCGACCATGGCCAGATGGAAACCGTCCAGAAACAGACTGTTATGCGGAAACACCTTGCGGAATGTCGCCAGCACAATTTTCAGACTGCCCAGATCAAACTGGTTCAACGCCAGCCACTGCACATAAACGCCGCCATCTCCAAGGCGCTGGCGCACGCGCTCAAACTGCTGCACGGAGAGTAGCATGCCGCGGCCGACCATATCAGGATGAAAGAGATCGCCGACGATCACATCGTAGCGGTGTTGGTCGGCTTTGAGAAAACGGCGGGCGTCATCATGGCGAATATCGAGCCACTTCGGAGCGTCATCATTAAACGGTGCAAACCATTGGCCTGCCGCCTGAATCGCCCCCTCGGACAACTCCACCGCCACCGCTTTCAGGCCGGTAATCTGATGCGCAGGGGAAGCTGTGATACCTGTGCCGAGCCCCAGAAACAGAACTGTGCCGGCATCAGGATGCAGCAGCAGCGGCAAGCGCCCCTGATTGCGTTGCACGGCCACAGCGGTCGGATCGCTGGAAGCGTCGATGCGCTGCAAATCGTTAAGCAGAACCCGGCGACCATCAGCGCCGGCCACCACATCGGTCATCGACAATGCATCTTCAAAATGGAACAGCATGCGGCCGTCGCCGTAATGACGCGGCAGCAGTTTCGTCGCCGGCGGCGCCGGCCACAACCAGACCATCATCGGCAAAACCAGCAGGGAGAGCAGTCGGATGCGTCCCTGCATCCAGTACATGCCGCACAACAGCAACAGCGCTGATGCTACCACCACAGTGGCAGCACTGCCGAACAGCGGCGTCAGCAGCCAGCCGGCGCAACCAGCGCCAATAGCCGCCCCCAAACTGTTGGCCGCATACAACCATGCGGCCGACTGCTCATAATATCGACGGGCGATCAAGGGCAACCATGCCCCCAGCGACACTGTCGCCAACAGCGTCAGCAGCAGCATCACGCCACCCTGAACAGCCATGGATTCCGCCAAACTGGAAAAACCGGAAACTTCCATCCATCCTGAAACCGACGGCAACAGCGCCAGCGGCAACAGCGCCGCCATCGCCGCCAGCGGCGGCAGAATACGCACAAACTCAATGCCGACGCGCCGCGACAACAGGCTACCAAGTCCGATACCCAGCAACACTGCGGCGAGAATCACACCCAGCACATATTCCGTGCGCATGAATACGACGCTGTAAAGGCGCGTCCAGCCCACTTCCAGCATCAAGGCTGCTGCACCAATACCGGCATATGCAGCCATCTCGACCCAGGCCGGACGACTGTCCGATGCAGCAATCCGACCTTCATCAACCCGACCTGCGGCATCTGCCATTGCCTCGCAATCATGACCGTCAAGCAATGCGACATCGCCACGGCGCGCCAGCCAGGCAATCGCCACAGCCGTGCAGCCCGTGATCAACCCGACGGCGGAGACCATGCGCAGCGCATAGGCCCAGCCCAGCGGCGGTAACAGCAACAGCGGCGCCAGCGCCCCAAGGACGCCGCCCAAAGTATTGAATCCGTAAATTCGCGCCACGCCGATATCGCGCCCCAGCAGACGCAGCATGGCAGGAAATGTGAAGCCCAACGCAGTCGCCGGCAGCATCAGCAACACAATACAGCTGAGCAGATGAAAAATATGCCAGCCATTAACGCCCATGCTGGCCGCCATTGCTTCGAAGCCATATTCAAACAGCGCCACGACATCCGGCATCAGCATCGAAACGATGGACACGCCAATTTCAATCGCAGCAAACAGCAGCAACGCCCGACCGGCGCGCAAACGCAACCGCGCTCCCAGCCATGCACCGAGGCCAAGGCCGGCCATGAATGCAATCAGCGTGGCCACCATGCCGAAATTGGTCGCACCACTCAGGGTGCCAACCAGCCGCATCCACAACACTTCATAAGCCAGCGCCGTAAAGCCCGAGATGCCATAAAGCGTCAACAATGCATATAAATATCCATTCTTTCCGGAACCTTGAGGCTCGGCAGAGGCCGTAACTTCGTTCATCTGCGTCTGTCCGCGTTCATCTGCGGTTGCATCTCTAAAACGGAAAAAACCAGACAATCGAGGTGACGGCATGGGCGATCGCCAGCGTCACGGTGATGCCGGCTGCAGCCATATGCCACATGAACACCTGTTTTTCCGCCAGCACCATGGCCAGCCCGAGTCCTGCCGTTGTCAGGATGCCGATCATCAGCGCAACGCCCATGATAAACAGTATCTTGTGCTTTTTCTGCGCCTCAACTTTTAAGATGCCGGTCTCATCTTCACGCAACTTGTTAAAGGTCTGAATTGCCTGAATATCTTCGCGCGAACTATTTACAGCCGTGGTCTGTTGCGCGTTCACCCCCGCCGCAGGTGCTGCATCGGCGCTGTCGGCAACAGCCGGCAGCCCGAAGACCAGAGTCAGCATGACAACCATCAGACGAAACATCAGCAGCTTACTCCTCTTTTGCATCATCGGATGCAGGCCTGTCCGTCGCAGCAGCAGGCTCATCCTCCCTGATTTTACGAAAGCGCCAGGAGACGAAAATGAGTAACACAAACGGGATCATCACCAGCGTAAAAATAAACAGGAACAGGTGCCAGACTGAACCGAAGGTGACATGCAGAAAGCTGTATTCACCCAGCACGCCGGTCGCCATCGCCGATGCCGGCGCAACCAGCGCTGCAACAACAAGAGTGAGACAAGCCATGAACGACTTCTTAATATCAGGCATACGAATATCCTCTATTTTGCTTTTGAACTGGCGCAGCGAAAGCCTATAAAATTTGATGCGTCACCATACAGTGCATAACTACGATGGTAAGTGGCGGTGGAAAACGGATCACTCTTCCATGAGCCGCCCCGAAGCGGTTTATAGTGCTCGGCAGCGCCGTAGCCGCCGCCAGACTGATCGACCAGAAACATCGAAGCCGGCGCCTGGCTGCCCTTGTAGGGCTTGAAATCATCCGCCGTCCACTCCGATACATTGCCGGCCATATCGATCACGCCGTACGGGCTTGCACCTTTGCTATGGGCCAGCACTGATGACGTAGTGCCTCGCGTATTGTAGGTGTTAAGCAGTTTGGGATCCATGCGATTACCCCATGGCCAGCGTCTGCCATCCGTGCCGCGCGCCGCTTTCTCCCACTCCGCTTCCGTCGGCAAGCGTTTGCCCGCCCATGTGCAGTAATCGGATGCATCCTGCCATGTCACCATCACTACCGGGTGCAATTCAAAACCCTTCGGAATCACGCCGCCTTTCCAGTGCGAGGGCGCTTTATGCGCAGTTTCTGCCACAAACATCGCGTACTGGGCATTGGTGACCGGATATTTATCGATACTGTATGCGGCAGTAGTCTCCGTATGTTGCGGCCCGTCCTGCTCATCGCTGTCGGCTCTGCTGGTGCCCATCAAAAACGAGCCGGCCGGAATGGCAACCTGCTCGGCCAGCTTTTGCCACAGATCGTCCCGCAACAGCGATTCCGCCCGGGCCACGGTGTAGGTGGCAACGCCGGTATTGCGAGTCGTATCGTCAAGAAATTCGCCCGCCGCCTGCAGATGCTTGGCGACTTCGTCGGAACTGGTGGCATCATAGGTGGAGTGGTGCCGCATCTGATCCACCCGGCCTGCAGCCAGCCAGATGGTGTGCACAGCGCCGCCAAGAAATGCGCCAGCCACGCAAGTCGTGAGCGTGATCAACAGCATATGTCTGCGCCGCTTGCGCGCAATGGGGGTATGTTCCGCCTGAAATTTCATATTTTCCTCTCCGGAGCAGGCAGATCTCTGCCATAAATCCGTTTATTGGCAATCTCGCCGAATACGCCGCCAATGGCGGAGGCCTCAATAGCCAGAATCACGAAAAAACCCCACCAGCCCAATGGCATCAGGGCAGAACCGGCCGGCAGCGGCGCAGTATCATGCATCGTCAGGTAGTAGTTAATGCCAAGCACAGGCAACGGCGGAAAATAGGCCAGAATTTTGCCGCCCAAACCGTACAACAGCGGCACCACCAGACCGCCCAGACACGGCAACAGAAAGAGCGCCACAAACCAGGTAAAATTAAAATAGTTGATGCCGGTAAATATCTCAATACGAACACCCAGCAACTGCAGACCGAAATAGTCGATCAGTATGGCAGCGCCAAGCGCCAGGCTACCGTGAAGGAGACTGCTCCACGTCCACCATGGAACGACCTGTGAGTTTTTCATATTCTGTTTTTTTCACCTCCTGCAGATACCAGTCCTTCACCTTCAGACTCGCCATATATTTTGCCAATAATCGTCGATCATGTTCGGAGAGTCTGGCATAGGAAGGCATACGGTATTTCGGCTTCAGTCGGGATGGAATGATTGACTGTGGATTTTTTGCGCTAAAATAATCGTACAACCACTGCTCGTTGTGCAACGAACCCATGCCATCCAGCGGCGGAGACGGCACCGCCTGCATAACATTGCGTATCGCCCATAGCGTGTGACAATCGCGACAGTT
>JALUYG010000104.1 GCA_027013105.1 Mariprofundus sp. | reverse complement strand
GCGAGGTTTCACCGGCCACGCGCGCCACGGCCAGCATAATGCCGGTGGCCATGCCGGTGGCGGCGGCGCGATAAATCACCTGCAGCATAACTTTCCAATAGGGCGCCCCCAGCGCCAGCGCCGCCTCGCGCAGTTCATGCGGCACCAGCTTCAGCATCTCCTCGGTGGTGCGCGATACCACCGGCAGCATAATAATAGCCAGCGCCACCGCCCCGGCCCAGCCGGAAAAATGCCCCATCGGCCGCACCATCACCAGATAGACGAATACGCCGATCACAATCGACGGCGCCGATACCAGAATATCGGAGAAGTAGCGAATCAGACTGCCAAGCTTTGAATCACGTCCGAATTCGGACAGCCAGGTGCCGGCCAGCACGCCGAACGGCACCGACATGCAGGTGGCGGCCACCGTCATCAGCAGGGTGCCGACAATATCGTTAGCCACGCCGCCGCCCTCCATGCCGGGCGGAGTGGGCAGTTCTGTGAAGAATGTCCAGTTGATCGCCTGCAATCCGCGTAGCGCCACATCGCCCAGAATCCAGGTCAGCATCACCAGACCGAGCGT
Source organism: Mariprofundus sp. (assembly GCA_027013105.1). Lineage (GTDB taxonomy): Bacteria > Pseudomonadota > Zetaproteobacteria > Mariprofundales > Mariprofundaceae > Mariprofundus. The sequence goes on along the minus strand of JALUYG010000104.1, from coordinate 2,484 downwards.
GGCGGCGGCGCCGGACAGCCCCAGAACGATGCGGTTGGTGAGAATACGACGTTGTCGCCGGATCATCGGCCGCCCCCCTGATTGCCGCGTTTGAGCCACAGCTGCGCCAAGCCCAATACAATGAAGGTGATCAGGAACAGCACCAGCCCGAGTTCAACCAGCGAGGAGAGATAGATATCGCTGTCGGCTTCGGTGAATTCGTTGGCCAGCGTCGAGGCGATGGAGTTGCCGGGCGCAAACAGCGACCACGACAGGTGGTAGGCGTTGCCGATCACAAAGGTGATGGCCATGGTTTCGCCCAGCGCCCGGCCCATGCCGAGGAAGACCGCGCCGGCGATGCCCTTTTTGCCGTAGGGAATCATGATATCGCGCACCACCTCCCAGGTGGTGCAGCCCATGCCGTAGGCGGCCTCCTTAAGATTCTGCGGCACCATCAAAAACACATCGCGCGTCACCGAGGCGATAAACGGCAGAATCATCAGCGCCAGCACCAGCCCTGCAGTAAGCATGCCGATGCCCATGGCAGGGCCCTTAAAAAAGGGCAGAAAGCCCAAATAGTCGGCCAGCCACGGCTGTACATGATCGGCCATCAGCGGCGACAGCACGAACAGCCCCCACATGCCATAGACGATGCTGGGAATGGCCGCCAGCAGCTCGATAGCGGTACCGAACGGGGCTTTCATCCACTCCGGCGCCAGCTCAGCCAGAAACAGCGCAACGCCGATGGAGATCGGCACGGCGATAAGCATGGCCAGCAGGGTGGAGACCAGCGTGCCGACGATGGAGATATAGGCGCCGAAATCATCCTTGACAGGATTCCATGCTTCGCTGGTCAAAAATGAAAAGCCGAATTTATGAATGGACGGTAGCGATTCATGCCAGAGGCTGGCGATAATGGCGGCGAACAGCAGCAGTATGCCGATGGCAAAACTGATCGTCAGCGCGCGAAAAACGCCGTCCCCCCATGATTTATGCGTAGCTGTGCTCATCTGATGGCCCTGTTCTCCTGCTGTCGCTGATACTGCCGGAATCCGTGCAATCCTTACTGTTACCGGCCCCTCGTGCAATATGATACTGTCTTTACGAAAAACGTCGCGTGAAAACGTTTAAAAAGCATCCACCGCAAAGTACGCAAAGTTTCGCAAAGAACTTCATGGATCGATCAAAAATGTTTTTGTTTAATCTGCGAATATCTGCGTCTAAAATCTGTTGGACTTGGAAAAGAAGAGCCGGGTTCAACCCGGCTCTTCCATGTTATAACTGCTGTTTCTATGTCAGATACAGCATCTTGCGTGGTGCGCTTACTTCCAGATAGCGTTACCGCTCTTGTCTTTCAACACGCTGCTCCAGGTGGCGCGAACCATATCGGCGACAGCCTTCGGCATCGGCACGTAGTCCAGCTTCTCCGCTGTCTTGGCGCCGTTGTTGTAGCTCCAGTTGTAGAACTTCAACACCTCTTTGGCCTGCGCAGGGTTGGCCTGGGTCTTATAGAGCAGGATGAAAGAAGCGCCGGTGATCGGCCAGGAATTGGCGCCCGGCTGATCGGTCAGCACCATGTAGTAGCCCTTGGCGTGTTTCCAGTCGGCATTGGCGGCGGCAGCCTGAAAGTTGGCGGAGGTCGGTGCGACGAAGTTGCCATCTTTGTTCTGCAACAGAACGGAAGCCATATGGTTCTGCAGCGCATAAGCATACTCAACATAACCAATTGAGCCCTTCACCTTGTTGACGAAAGCAGCAACACCCTGGTTGCCCTTGCCGCCCAGACCAGCAGGCCATGCAACAGCCTTGGCGTTGCCCAGAGAATCCGCCCACGCCTTACTCACTTTGGTCAGGTAGTTGGTGAAAATCCAGGTGGTGCCGGAGCCATCGGAACGGTGAACCACGGTGATATCCTGATGCGGCAGCTTCAAACCGCCATTGTTGGCAGTGATGCGAGCGTCATCCCATTTGGTGATTTTACCCAGGTAGATATCAGCCAGATTGCTAGCGGAGAGCTTCAGCTGGCCGGCCTTGATGCCGTCGATATGCACAACAGGCACCACGCCGCCCATAATCATCGGGAACTGCATCAGACCGAATTTATCCAGTTCCTCTGCTTTCAGCGGTGCATCGGATGCGCCGAAATCGACCGTTTTGGCCTTGATCTGCTTGATACCGCCGCCGGAGCCGATGGCCTGATAGTTCAACCGAACACCGGTCTCCTTGTTATAGTCGTGAGCCCACTGTGAATAGACCGGATACGGGAATGTTGCGCCCGCGCCGTTGATCGTAGGCGCTGCCTGAGCGACAGATATTGCGCTGATGGCGCCGGTCACAATCATTGCCGCTGCAAAAATCATCTTTTTCATGCTAATCTCCTTGTTTTGTTTAGGTTGTAACATCACAGGCCGGGGCAATTGCCCCGGCCTGAAATTTTTTAGTACTTGAAGTTCGTGAACAGACCGATCTTGGTGACCTTGCCCTTGGCACCATACACACCGCCAA
>JALUYG010000103.1 GCA_027013105.1 Mariprofundus sp. | reverse complement strand
CGACATGGCAGAGCTTCAGCGCCTGATTGCGCTCATCCAACCTGAGGCCAAAAGCACTGTTCACTGCCCGCAACGGGGAGCTCGACTGCAGTGGCTGCATCAGGTTCACCACTCCGGCCGGCAGCTGCTGGCCAGCCGCCGGCAGGAAAATCAGCAGGCCGCATTTGAGGCGCTGGCTGAACTCTTTTGTCTTGAGAGCACGCCGGAACGCATCGCCGCTGTCGATAACGCCCATCTAGGCGGCAAACAGATGGTCGCAGCCATCACCTATGCCGGCTGGCAGGGGCCGGAGAAAGCGCTCTACCGTCGTTATAAACTCGACGGGGTCGGCAGCCGGATTATTGCGGGCGACGATTACGGCGCCATGGCCGCCGTGCTCGAGCGTTTCTTTCGCGCCATTCGGGAAGAGGCGATCCCCTGCCCCGACCTGATGCTGATCGACGGCGGTCGCGGCCAACTCGGCGTGGCGCTGCAGTGCGCCGCTGATGCCGACCTGCACGATTTAAAACTGGTCGGCGTCGCCAAAGGCGACGCACGCAAGCTCGGTGAAGAGACGCTGTGGCCGGGCTGGATCAAGCCCGGCGAATCCGGTATCGGCGAATGCAGCATCGGAACACCCCTGCAACCCGGACGCCACGCCCCCGCCCTGCTTTTGATCGCCCGCGTGCGCGACGAAGCGCACCGATTTGCCGGCGCCTACATGAGAAAACGAAAGAAGCAGAGTATGTTCAGCTCGGCGCTGGATCGCATTGACGGCATCGGCCCGGCCAAACGGGCGGCGCTGCTCAAACATTTCGGCGGCATCGAAGGCGTCAAAAAAGCCAGCCGCCAACAACTGACTCAGGCCAACGGTATCTCAGAAAAACTGGCCGAAAAGATATTTGTGTCGCTACACCGTTGACGGATGCCATGCACGTTAGGCTAACCCCAGCGCCTTGCGCATGGCGGCCATGTGATCTTCGGCTTCTGCTTTGGCCTCGTCGCTGTCGGGATTCTTGTCCACCCAGCGCATCACCGATTGATCCGGCTCGGTGAGAAATGGCGACGGGGCAGTTTTTTCCTTTTGACCAAAGCGACTGCGTACGCGGGCGTAGCTGAGCGTCAGGTGGTAGCGGGCGCGCGTCATGGCCACATACATCAGCCGGCGCTCCTCCTCCATGCGATTCTCTTCCAGCGCCGATGCATGCGGGAAAATACCATCTTCCATACCGATCACATAAACATGATCGAACTCCAGCCCTTTGGCGGCATGCACGGTCATCAGGCGCACCTGACCGGATGGATCATCATCCGCTTTATCGGCCAGCAGGAATATATGCTGCAGGAAATCGGCAAGATCGCCGCCACTTTCGCTGTGTTGAATCCACCAGCGGCGCAGCTCCATCAGGTTGCCCATACGGCGCTCGGACATCTCTTCACTATCGGCTTCAGCGCGAATGGCGGCTTCCAGCAAGCTCATATCCAGCAGCGTATCGAAGGCGTCATCGGCCTCGCCGTGCCTGAACTGAAACTCCAGCGCCGCCATCATATCGCCGAATTCACGTAAGCTTGCGGCGCGATTGTGGCTTAAATCCTCATGCGTGCAGGCGGCCAGCAGCGAGCAGCCGTGCAGCATGGCAAAATCGCCCAGATCACCGAGCGCTTTGGCGCCGATGCCACGGCGCGGACGGGCGATGGCGCGCATAAAAGCCAGATCGTCATCAGCATTGGCCAGCAGCCGCAGATAGGCCAGCACATCCTGAATCTCGGCGCGATCAAAAAAGGAGAGGCCGCCGCTGATATGGTAGGGAATCTGCGCCTCGCGCATGGCGATTTCGACTGCGCGCGCCTGATAGGAGGCGCGGTAGAGCACGCAAAACGCATCCCAATCCGCATCAGAGGTGGCCCGCCGGGCCTTGATATCGCCGGCCACACGGCGCGCCTCCTCCTCCGGATTGGGTGACTCCCATACGCGAACAGGCTTACCCTGCCCCAGATTGGAACGCAGCGTTTTGCCCAGTCGCTCCGAATTGTGGGCGATCAGGGCATTGGATGCGGTCAGGATTGCGCCGGTGGAGCGATAATTTTCCTCCAGCCGGATCACTGTCAGGGCGGGATAATCGCGCTGCAGCTGAAACAGATTTTTCACTTCCGCACCGCGCCAGCCATAGATCGACTGATCATCATCGCCCACCACGGTCAGATTGCCATCTTCCGGCACCAGCAGCCGCACCCAGGCATACTGAATACGCGAGGAATCCTGATACTCATCGACCAGAAAGTGACGACAGCGCGCCTGCCACAGGGCGCGGATATCACTATGCTCTTCCAGCAAAGCGATCGGCAACACCATCAAATCATCGAAGTCGACCGCATTCATGCGTTGCAGCAGTTCATCATAGTGCATGCGAATATCGGCCAGTTGATGATCGTGCTGTTCGATCAGTCCATTCTTGAGTGATGAAATGCGCGACAGCGTGCGATCCACCCGCTCGGCATCGGCCGGCAATTTCATATCGGAGAGCACCGATTTCATGGCCGACTTCTGTTCTGCGCCGGCGAAGATCGATACGTTCGCACGCCGACCGATCAGTTTGGCATGCTCGCGGACAATGGCCAGCCCGAGCGAATGGAAGGTGCAGATACGCAGTTTTCCGGCCTTCTCCCCGAGGCGCTGCTGCAGACGTTCACGCATTTCGCGCGCCGCCTTGTTGGTGAAAGTTACTGCCGCAATCGCATCCTCCGGCACGTCGCGCTCCACGAGCGCGGCAATACGCTCGGTGATCACACGCGTTTTACCCGAACCGGCGCCGGCCAACACCAGCAGCGGCCCACCGCGATGAAACACGGCGCGATACTGTTGTTCATTGAGTTGTGATGTGGATGCAGCAGCAGACATGGCAGCGCAGATTAGGGCTATGCTTTCTAATCGCAAGCACACGATTTAGAGTTAGCGGGTTACAAACAAAAAAACCTTTTTCACCGCAGAGGACGCACCTTGAAGCAGTTTCCACATCATGCATTTCGGGAATACGATATTCGCGGCGTCGCCGGCATTGATATCACCGAAGCGCTGG
>JALUYG010000102.1 GCA_027013105.1 Mariprofundus sp. | reverse complement strand
AATAACCCACAGTTTATCACCCTGCTATCCTATCGACCGCACTTGATAAGCGAACAACAGCTGGGATTTCTTGCACAACAATGGCAACAATTCCAAAACAAGATCGTTGAACTTATCATATCCAAAAGGTTCGAACACCGTTTTTTACTGGCCAAGTTAATCTTGGTCTCGGGACAGCTAGCCCCCCTATTTCAAAATCCCCAAAGTATCGAAACTTTTCTCAATGAAGGCGGAATAGAGATCCTGAATGCCTTGGCCGATAAGGAATCTCTTTCTGATGACCAAGTCAAAGCGCAACTCCAACAGCTCATCTTATGGATGTCTGGATATTTCCCCAACCTTGCTCCTGATCATAGTAAAGTTTTGCTGGAATGGCTCGATCACGGGCTGGCATGTCAAAGAGTCGAGACTCAATGGTTGCATCCGGTACTGGGACAAATCAGCCAACCTCAAATTATTCAAAACGCTTTTTCCTTTGGGGGAGGGGAAGCCTTCATTGCAGTACCGCATCTTCTCGAAGCTATCCACTCTATAAACGCCCAACAGCTTCAGAACCTGGTGCGTTCGGTTTCATCCAACATCCAGCAAACCGCACATAACATTGCTGACGACAAAATGATTTATTTCGTTCGGTCGGCTTTTGCCTTGGTCTCGTTTGCTCGTCGAACAGGAACCGGGGCTTTCTTCAATTTATCAGAGATTATCCGGCTCCTCCCTCCAGTCGAAGAGCATGAACTAGCCAGTATTTACAGTCTGTTTTCGGAGCATATTGACGAGTTGGTTTGGCAGTTGGGAGCTAATGTTGAAGGGGCCGAAGCTATTCTTGACCTGTTGTACCACCTGACGGGCTTTCGTTCACCTATCTCCCAAAACCTTATCGAGGCTATCGAAGAAATAGTAAATCAATTCAAAGTAAGAGAGTTCACCAATAAGACATTGCGAATAAAGTGGAAAAGGGCCTTAAAGTCAAAGGATGGTGGTTTTGAGTAGTGAATCCAAAGCTTGATGTACTTGATCTTGAATCGCGCATTTCAGGAAGTGCAGCCAAGGCTATGACTTGATTTACCCTCCATGCGGGGCAGAACTCATGGGGAATTAAAATGGGCACTGAAGGCCAATTATTGCAATACGCTTCCCTCATTCCATGAGTCACGGCCTTTTTCGGACCCGCTCAAAAACGGGAAAGCGAATCCATGAGGGCCAATATAAGCACCAGAGCCAGCGACCCGGCGAATAGTTTTATGCGTTCGATCCAAACATCGGACATCAATGTCTCCTCTTCTGCAATGCATCAATATGGGCAAATCCCGCGCCATATTATCCATGCCTCTGTGACAGCATGATGACATGCCTGTTGAAGAGGTAATCAACCCTGCTTGTATCGTAAATGACAGATTTAAGGGAGCTGAAAAAACCGCACTGTCCGTTGCCGCTGAGCTAAATATCGTCCAGCCGCTCTTCCAGTTCATCCACATCGACCAGCATCTTTCCGCGCCGCTCGCCCTGCACCAGAATGCCTTCTTTTTTCAGCTGGCTGATGGCGCGCGAAATGGTTTCGCGGCTGGTCGAAAGCTGGTCGGCGAGCAGTTGATGGGTCGGCAACACCGTATTGTAGCGGCCATCCCGATCAGGCTGACTAAAACGCAAACAGTGATCCACCAGATAGGCGTACAACCGGTGCGACACATCCATGCTGCTGATGCGCTCCAGCACGCGGCTGGTTTTGCGTAGCCTGGCGGCCACTTCGGCCAGCAACTTCAGCGCTATCGCCGGCTGCTCCATCAGTAGCGGCACCAGATCCCGGCGGCGGATATTGGCGAAGGTGGAATCCTGCATGGTGGTGACATTGGCGGAGCGGGGCTGTTCATCCAACAGCGACATTTCGCCAAAAAACGACCCCTTGCCCAGCAGCGCCAGCACCACCTCGCGGCCATCCACAGAGTAGGTGGACACCTTCACTTCGCCGCTGAGAATCACATACATCGAGTCGCCCGGATCAGACTCCTGCACCACGATGCTCTTCTTGCGAATTTCAATACTGCTGGCCAGCGCCGCAATCGATGCCAGTTCCCGTTCATCCAGTTCGGAGAACAGCGGCACTTTCCTCAACAGTTCAATCATTTCCATTTAAATCTCCATCCAGTTGGCCGTTACGAACCAGCGACACCGGCCACACTGCCGTTAAGCATTCGCCCAGATGCGGTCGCATCTGCTCCAGAGCAGACTCGATCCGATCGGTGGTGTCAATGGCCTCAATCAGCAGAGGCAGATCACTGGAGAGGGCCAGAAACGAGGCGGAGTGAACGCTGCCGTGCGCCCCCATCCCCTCAATGCCGCGCACCACTGAAACCCCGCGCAGCCCGGCGTTCCGACAGAGGCCCAAAATCGCCTCCATCGCCGGCTTGCCGTCAATGCGACCGGACTCTGTCAGGTAAATACGCAGGCAAGAACCACTAATCATAACAATCCCTCCACCGGGCGAAGAGCCCGATCATGAACAACCCCGTTCATTGTCCGCTCAGCTTACTGATGCCGGGACGCGATGCAACAATATTTCCCGTGACATTTCCATTGCAACGCCATGACGGTTCCATTGCATATGGCATTGCCGGAAACGATGGCTAGGATAAGCCCGTGACTGCTTATCTTCTCAAACGTCTGGCCGCCATGATTCCGCTACTGCTCGGCATCACCATCATCTCTTTCGGCATGATGCATCTGGCGCCGGGCGAGCCCAGCGTCGTCGGCCAGGAATTCAACCCCAAGGTCTCCGCTCAGGATATCGAACGGTTGCGCGCCTATTACGGGCTCGATCAGCCGCTCTATATCCAGTACTGGCGCTGGCTGAAAAAACTGGCCGTGCTCGATTTCGGACAATCCTTCTCGGCCGACGGGCGGGCGGTGCTGGATAAAATCGCCGAACGCATTCCGGTCACCCTGTGGATCAATGTGCTGGCCATGCTGCTGATTATCGCCATCGCCATCCCCATCGGCGTGGCCAGCGCCGTGCGGCGCGACTCCTGGTTCGATAAGGGCATGACAGTGTTTGTGTTTGTC
>JALUYG010000101.1 GCA_027013105.1 Mariprofundus sp. | reverse complement strand
GATGGGGCTGTAGGATGGATGCAGAGGCCATCAACCTGTTTCTTAATAACTGGCTCGGGGTTATTCTCGATGCAGTTCTGATTGGCGCCGTGCTGCTGCTCTGGCTCAGCTGGCTTCGCAACGGCAAGCGCCAGCAACGGCTGGAGCAGATGCTGCTTGAAGCCTCCGGCCAGTTGCAGGAAGCCACCCGTCACCTGTCGCAAGCGACCGAAGCCATTGAGCATCTCAAGCAGCACGAATCAGCCCGCCCATCCGCATGCGAGCCAGTAGCACGGGCTGCGGCCGTCCCAAAGCAGACAACGAAGGAACAGTCTGCGCCAACCCGGACAAGCGCCCTGCCAGCGCAAAACAGCACCCAGGCCACCATGATTCTGCGCATGCAGCGCGAGGGGGAATCGGCGCAAACCATCGCCGAGCGTCTGGATATGCCGCTGGCGCAGGTCAAGTTGTTACTCAAACTGAATACAGCCTCAGGCTCGCTCAATGCAAATTAAACTATGTGGCGGCATTGCCGATAAATACCAAAGCGTCTGTAGAACGTTCAGGAGGTGAAAAAATGCTCAATACTTTGAAACAGTGGTGGCATGCAGATCAGCAGTCCGGTCCACAGCAACCGAAACTGTCGTTATACATCACCAAACTGATGGTCGGCATGATGAGCATGGACGGCAAGCTCGATCAGCGCGAGCGTGACGAGATCGTCAAACTGCTCGGCGAGCATTACGATCAAAGCCCGCAGGAGAGCCTGGCCCTGATCGAAAAGGCCACCGACTCGGACCTGAAAATCAGCGACATCGTGCGGCGAATCACCAGTGAGTTCGATGTAGCGCAGCGCACAGAAATCCTCAGTCAGATATGGCAGGTCGCCCTAGCTGACGGCGAAGTGGATTTCCTCGAAGAGCAGTATATCAACCGCCTCTCCAGCCTGATCAAGGTGCCGGTCGAAGCGCTGGCAGGAGCCAAGCAGCTGTCGGAATCAACCGTGCCGGAACTGGAGCAGGCCGCCCGCTTTCAGCCGCATAGCGCAACGATCCATTAGCCGGCGGGCAGCGCGGCCAGAAAACTCGCTTGCCAGCGCTTCGCCAGCGCCGGCAGCGCCGGCGGCTCGCCATAATCCGATATATTCACCACGCCCGATTGCAGGCCACAGGGGTTGATGGCTGCAAACCAGTTGGAATCCACAGCCACATTCAGCGCCATACCGTGATAGGCCACGCCGCGCTGCACACGCACGCCCAGCGCCGCAATTTTTCCCTGCTTCGTCCAGACGCCTGGAAAGCCGCAACGCCGATCAGCCTGAATCTGCAGACCGGCCAGCAGTTCGATGCAGGATGCTTCCAGCAAGCGCACATACTGCTTCACACCTACGCCGCGCCGGCGCAGAGAGATCACCGGATAGAGCATCAGCTGTCCCGGACCGTGAAAAGTGGTCTCCCCGCCCCGATCCGTACGCACCAGTTCGGCTGGCAGACTGGCGCCGCTGCGGTTATCAATGCCGCGCTTGCCGGTGGTATAGACAGGCTCATGTTCGCACAGCCAGATCAATTCCCCTCGACCCGAACAGTTCACCAACTCCGCCTGCTCTCGCATCTTTGACCACATTTCATGGTACGGAACCCGGCCCAACCAGCCGCCTGCTCCCGCCAACATTGATTCACTGCATTCAGACATGGCCGCCAGCCTATCCCGACATCATTCGACTGCAAAACTGCCGTCGCATCCCCTCCTGCTATCCGACGACATAGTGAGGCAAAGGCATTGACACTTGCTCATCAAAATATATCGTTGCCAGCCGCATTGACGATCACTTGTTCAGCGCCTATTGCAACTCAGCTGTGATAACTTCAACAGTATAACAAAACCGATTTCCACTGCTCCAGGGAGGGAACTATGGACGACACGATTTTTCTGCAGGCAGGCGTATTCGGCCTGGCGGTTTTACTGGCGATATTGTTCAAGGTGCTGTTTCGCAATAAGTAAAACTGCTACGGCCTCATCACAGATAGGGATACTCTGAGTTATTCAGAGATTCCATAGAGCGATTCGATCAGCTCGGCATAACGCTCGGCGATTATGCGGCGTTTCAGTTTCAACGTCGGCGTCAGTAATCCTGCATCCTGCGTCCACTCCTCATCGACAAAAGCGACGCGTTTGACCTGCATATAGCTGGGCAGATCATATTCATCGCGATGCATGCGGCGCAGCAACCAGTCTGTAACCGCGCTGTCATGACGCCAATCATCCGGCAGAGCCTCACCCTTATGCTGACGCCAACAGCTGGCGATGGCATCGGTATCCGGCGCCACCAGCGCCGTCACATAAGGGCGATTATCGGCAACCACCATACTCTGAACAAAGCAGGGATCCTGATTCAGATGCTGTTCGATCAGCGCCGGCGGCACATTTTCGCCATTGGAGAGCACCATGATCTCCTTTTTTCGATCCACAATCGTGATATAGCCATCCTCATCCATTTCAACAATATCGCCGGTGTGCAACCACCCATCCGCATCGATCACCTCGGCTGTCGCTTTCGGATTGCGCCAATAGCCCTGCATCAGCATCGGCCCCTTAACCAGTAGTTCGCCATCATCCAGCACTTTGCACGCCACGCCGGGCAACGCCGGGCCGACTGTAGCCGGCTTGATGGCGCCCTGACGATTTACTGTCAGCACCGGCGATGTTTCCGTCAGGCCGTAACCGGGCAACACCATGATATCCGCCGCCAGCAGAAAGCGGGCGATATCGGGGTGCAGCGCCGCGCCGCCGGAGATAAACCCGCGAATATGCCCGCCCATCTTGTCGCGCAATTTTTCATTGACCGCACCATCGAGCAGCCGCCACAGCAGCGCCTTAAATCCGGACAGATCGCTCCCCTGCTGGCGCAACTCAAAACGTTCCATGCCGAGCCGCTGGGCCAGATTAAACAGTTTGCGTTTAACGCCCGGCCCGGCCGCCAGCTTGGCCTGTACGCCGGCATAGATTTTTTCATACAGACGCGGCACCGAAATCATCACTGTCGGCTGCACCTCCGGCATATCCCTAAGCAGGGTCGTCACCGCCTCGGCATAGGCGATTTCCGCACCACAGGCGGTGGGCAGAAAGTGCCCGACAGTGCGTTCAAAGGCGTGCGAGGCCGGCAGAAACGATAAAAACAGATCATCGGGAAACACCGGCACCCCGCCAATACCCGCCGCCACGTCAGACAACAGGTTGCCGTGGGTGAGCATCACCCCCTTGGGGTGGCCGGTGGTGCCGGAGGTATAAATCAACGTCGCCAGCTGATCGCGTTCGGGACAGAGCGCCTCCAGCCGATTATCCCAGCCTTCATCCAGTGCGATAGCTGCGATGCTCTCCGACTCGCCATGAAAAGCGATAAACGGCTTTTCTATGCCGTTGAGCTTATCCTGCTGCTCGCCCTCTTCGACAAAAATCACCGATACATCGGCATCATCAAAAACATAACGCACCGCTTCGGGCGGATCGGTGAAATAGGCCGGCACAGTCACCGCCCCCAGCCTCAAAATGGCAAAATCGGCGATATACCACTCCGGCGAATTATGCCCCAGAATCCCGACCCGATCGCCCGGCTTGACCCCCATCGACTCCAGCCACGCCGCCACCCTGAGCACAGCCTGCTGCACCCGAATGCGGGGCCACGACTGCCAGTTGCCATCCGGCTTTCTGGAGCGTAGCAGCGGTTTATCGAGCAGATCCGGCGGCGAAGCCAGCAGAAGATCACAGAGGCAGGATGCCGATTCCGCCTGTTGCAGGCCGATACAGGCGTGTTTATCGAACGGCATGCAGCACATCCAGGTTTTCAGGCGCATCCAGCCCCAGCGCTTCAAACTTGCCGTTCAGCGCCGCATCACTGAATGAAGCGAAATAGCGCAGCAACCCGCCCCGGAACGGCGGGAAGCCGATGCCGTAGACAAAGGCCGCATCCAGATGTTGCGGATCAGCCACTACATCCTCCTGCAGGCACTGCAGCGCCTCGGCCAGCATCGGAATCAGGCAGGCATCGACGATATCCGCTGCGTCCATCGCTGCGGCCGCCGCGCTCTTTGCTCCGGGCTTTGATGCGCTCGAAGCAGATGTGTCCGCATCCGATACGTTCGAACCGGAGGCAGTCAAATCGGCGTCAAATTCCCTCTCCCCGGTAACCAGATGCGGCAAATAGCGGCGCAGCGCAGGATTCAACTCACCCTGCTTGCCCTTGTCATAGATAAAAAAGCCCTTGCCGGATTTTTCGCCCAGTAATCCGTCCTCCACCATGCGATCGAACCATTCCGGCATGGCCTGCTGATGCGCAAACGCTTCGGCGAGATGCGCGCCGACATGGTGGCAGATATCCAGCCCCACCCTGTCGGCCAGTTCAACTGCTCCCATCGGCATACCGAAGTGTTTGAGCGCGCCATCGACATGCGCCGGCTGCTGCCCGTTTTCGAGCAGTCTCAGCGCCGCGCTCATATAGGGCATCAGGCAGCGATTGATCAGAAAGCCGGGGCGATCCGCCACGATGATCGGGTATTTCCCCCACGATACGGCCAGCGCGCAGGTTTTATCGAGCGTTTCCGGCGCTGTTTTTTCGCCTGCAATCACCTCCACCAGCGGCATCTTCGGGGCCGGATTAAAAAAGTGCAGGCCGGCAATGCGACCGGCGTTGGCGCGCCGATGCTGCATATCGGAAATCGATAACGACGAGGTATTGGAGAGCAACAACGCATCTTTCGACACATGCTTGCCGACCTCGACCCAGAGCTTGCGTTTGATTTTGATATCTTCCAGCACCGCCTCGATCACCACGTCAGCATCATGCAGGCCGCTGCTATCGAGCGCCGGCCTGATCCGACCCAGCCGTTTGCTGTCGCTTCGGCCACGGCGCGTGGCCAGCCGTCCGATGCCTTTCATGCCGCGCGCCAGCGCCTCCGCCGCCACATCGTGCAGATCGACATCCATTGTTTTCGACGCCACCCAGGCGATGCCGCCACCCATAACGCCGGCGCCATATACCGCAGTTTTGCGGAACCCTCGCACCGCATCGCGCCCGCGTCTGGCGGCCTGCTGCTTTTTCAACGCATCGCCCAGATGAAAAACGCGGATCAGGTTTTTGCAGGTCGGCGTTACCGCCAGCCGGCCAAGCGATTCCGCTTCGCGCGCCAGCGCCAGACCATCGGACATGCCGATAATCTCCTTAAACAGCGCAATCACGGCCGGAATCGCCGGATAGGCCGATTCGACATCGAGATGTTTTAATCGTGCATAGGTTTTCTTCTCCACCTGTTGGAAAAACAGCATGCGCGCCGGCCATAGTTTCAGCCACCACGGCTTGAATATTCGCGGGCCAGCCTTGCCCTTTTTCGACAGCCAGGCAGTGGCCGCATCCAGCTGTTCCGGCTTCGGCGTTAATTCGGCCAGCCCGATACGCCTCGCCCGCCTGGCATCGACAGCGCGGCCGGTGAGAATCATCTCCACCGCCTGCATCCAACCGACCCGTTTGGGCAGACGGATACATCCGCCGAAACCGGGATGAATACCGATCTTGATCTCCGGCAAGGCCAGCCGGGTGGATGAATCATCCACCGCCGCGATATAATCGCAGGCCAGCGCAATCTCCAGACCGCCCCCCATGCAGGCGCCATGCACCAGCGCCACTGAAACCGACGGCAACACTTCGATGCGCCGACACAGCGCCTGGCCGCGCTCGGCCAGTTTGGCGGCTTCAGCGGCATCGCTCACCGCTTCGATAATATCCAGATCGGCGCCGGCGATAAAACAGCCGGCCTTGCCGCTCTCCAGCACCAGCGTTTCGGGCGGCTCGGCCTCCAGCGCCGCCAGATGCGCCTCCAGTTCAACCATGCATGTTTCATCCAGCACATTCACCGGCTTGTCATCGCGTTCAAAACGGAGGCGAGCAAGATGTTCTTCACGAATCAGACTGACCACGCTCATGATGCACCCCCTGCCGGTTCGCTGCCCAACAGCACCGCACCACCCTGACCGCCGCCAATACAGAGCGTGCCGACAGCCAGACCGCCGCCGGTGTCATCACGCAGCTGCCGGAGCAGCGTCAGCACCAGCCGCGCGCCGGTCATGCCGACCGGATGACCGAACGCCACAGCGCCGCCGTGTACATTCAGCAGATCCATGGCCGGCGCGCCCATCGCCTTGCCGAGCCCCAGTTTTTCACTGGCAAACAGATCGGAATCCATCGCCTTCAGGCAGGCCAGCACCTGCACCGCAAAGGCTTCGTTAATCTCCACCCGCGCCAGATCGGCCATGCATATGCCCGCCGACGCCAACAGGCGCTGCGTGGCAAACACCGGCCCCAGCCCCATACGCGCCGGATCGCAGCCGGCATAGGCCCAGTCGTGCAGATACCCCATCACCGGCCAGCCTTCGGCTTCGGCTTTTTCGCGGCTGGCCAGAATCAGCATGGCTGCGCCATCGGTGATCTGCGAACTGTTGCCGGCGGTGACTGTTCCCAGTGGTTTATCGAATGCAGGCCTGAGTTTGGCCAGCGCTTCCACGCTCTGGCCGCCGCGAATGCCCTCATCGCGATGCACCGCCGCAAAGGAGGGGGGCGCAAACAGATGCATCACTTCATCATCGAACCAGCCCGCATCCCATGATTCGGCGGCGCGCCGGTGGCTCTGCACCGAAAATTCATCCTGCTCACGGCGCGAAATCGCAAATTCGCGCGCCAACACCTCGGCTGTCTGCCCCATGCCCATGCCGACCGTCGGATCGGTCAACCCTTCGATCAGCGCAATGCGCGGCTTCCATGGCGCTCTAACCAGTTCCATCAACACAGGCAGCTTCTGCTGCAGGGTTTTGGCGCGCGGCCATTTCGCCATGGCGGCGCGAAAGCGATCATGAAACAGCAACGGCGCATGCGTCATCGATTCCACGCCGCCGGCCAGCACCACATCGGCGCGCCCCAACTGAATGGAGGCGGCGGCATCTGTGATCGCCTGCATGCCCGATGCACAGTTGCGATGCACCGTGTGGGCCGGCACCGGGCGCGGTATGCCGGCTGTCAGCGCAATCACCCGCGCCACATTGGCCGCTTCCGACGGCTGAATCACATTGCCGACAATCACCTGATCAATATCGTCGCGCGCTACCGGCGAACGCGCCAGCACTTCGCGCATCGCCAGCACGCCCAGATCGACTGCGCCCAGCTGACCCAACATGCCGGAGGCTTTACCCAGCGGCGTTCGGATACCGGCGATGATCGCCACATCGCCTCTGCTCTGCTGTTTCCCGCTACGTTTCGCCATACAAACTCCTTTATTCACACAGCCACAAGGTTCTTTCAAGTTGACAGCCCCAAAGAGTATGTAGCCTATATCAAACAGATACGCAAGTCAGCACCCGGTTCGCAGTGCCCGTTTACAGCTCGCCTGGCCGGCTATCGAATCGGCCCGGCTGGCATCCACACCCTGTTCGTCGATGATCCCTCCGCAATCTGTCGGAACAATCTATCGGAACAATACCGGAACAATCTGTCTCAAATCTGTCGCAACAGGTGAAATAGTCGGCAATTTGTGCTGGAGTGCCCGCATGAATATCGATGCCGTTATCCAGGGCATCAGCACATGGGCGTTGCCGGTGCTGATGGCCATCATCCTGCATGAAGTCGCGCACGGCTGGGTGGCCGACAGGCTGGGCGACAACACGGCCCGCTTTATGGGGCGGCTGACCCTCAATCCGATCAAACATATCGATCCGATCGGCACCGTGCTGATTCCCGTGCTGCTACTGGCCATCGGCTCGCCTTTTCTGTTCGGTTACGCCAAGCCTGTACCGGTCGATTTTCGTAAACTGAGAAATCCCAAACGCGATATGATCTGGGTGGCGCTGGCCGGCCCCGTCACCAATCTGCTGCTGGCCCTGCTCTCCGCTCTGCTGCTGGCAATTTCCGCCCACCTGTTGCCGTTGTTGCCCTGGGTTGCAAGGCCATTGGCGCTGATGTGCCAGGCATCAATCATCATCAATATGGCACTCTGTATTTTTAACCTGATTCCGCTGCCGCCGCTGGATGGCGGGCGAGTCGCTGTCGGCCTGCTGCCCGGCCCGATGGCCTATCAACTCTCCCGCATCGAGCCGTTCGGGTTTTTGATTATTGTGCTGCTACTGATGTCAGGCCTGTTTCAATCCGTGATCGGCCCGTTGATTATGGGTAGCGCCAATATGCTGATCAACCTTGCTCTGCCCTAGCGGTTAACATGAAATCCTTCACATGGCATGCATCTTGATACTACCCTGATGACCAACGAGCCTCTCGCCATGGCTCAAGGCAAGATCATGCCAGCGGGGTAAAATTTGGAATATATTCAGTGTTCGCATTGCCAAAAAAAATACGGCGTTAACGACAAGCTCAAATCTGCGGCGGGTAAACAGATTCGCTGCAAACATTGCCATGAAACCTTTGAAATTGTGATCCACGACAACCGCCGCGCACTGGAACCACAAACCGACAGTGAAGTCGTTGTATGCGAGCAGGCTGCCGACCAAAGCCTGTCTCCTGACCCTAGCGAATCATCAGCACAGGACAACCGGCAGGAAGAACCGAAACCAACAAAAGCAGACGAAGTTCACCCCCCCTCAGAGGAAGAGAAAGGGAAAGAACAGCCAACAAAGAAAACAGTGAATATCCATGCCCTGATCAGCGTGGTGCTGGGCGTGACTCTGATCTTCGCATCAGTCGGGGGTTATCTGTTTCTCAACAAGCCCGAGCTCTTCGGAATCAACAAACAGCCTGAGCCGAAATCCGTAATTCCCCAAAACCTGGTCGATCCAATGGCCGCCGGCCCGGCAGTTGCCAAACAGACGAAAGCGCCCTTAACAAAGCGCAACAATGGCGCATCCCAAAGCGCGCAAGCATTAAAAATATGCAAGGATCTGGCGGCGGACTACTGGGTCAGAACCCGCCTGCTCGCCACCGCCGAACTGGATGCCAACACCTACATGGCGCTGCTGAATATGAATCTTGAACAGGCGCAGGAGATCCGAAAAGTGTGCAAGGAAAAATCACTGGTCGCCAAACTGGCCGAGGCCGTCCGCACAAACACAAAACCGCAATGGATCAAGCCTGAAATCGATGCCCGACTGCAACAAAACGCTCAGAGCAAAGCGCAGCATAGCCAAAACCTTTCACCGCAAAGCACGCAGAGTGACGACAAGTAGATGAATTTTACGCGCCTTAGAAGAGGAGATGGTGGATCGTCAAAACTACCAATAATTCAGGATGACAACTAAAATTCAAGCTTCTTAGGCAAGGGTTCTGCCGAAGAGGAAAAAAGTTCCGGGGACATACTACAGAATTCCGAATGAGCGAAAGTAACCGAAATCTGTCTGTCACTGTGTTGAATCGACCAGGTTAATTGTCTCCGCTATGTCTCAAAAAACCAGCGTACGTCGGCCAGATCATCGCGGATCGGCGCGGGCGGCAGATTGCGCGCTACTTCGCGGCCATAACCTTTGTGGTAGAGCCGCGAATCGAGCAGCGCCATGACGCCGCGATCCTGCATGGATCGAATCAGACGACCGGCGCCCTGCCTTAACACTGCAATCGCTTCGGGCAGCTGGATATCCCGAAAGCCGTTGCCGCCATCCGCCTCGCACTTGTCGATGCGCGCCTTGAGCAACGGATCATTGGGCGGCCTGAACGGCATTTTATCGATAATCACCAGACTCAACGCCTCGCCCGGCACGTCCACCCCCTCCCAGAAGCTGCGCGTACCACAGAGAATCGAATGGGTATCGCTGCGGAATGTTTCGAGAATCGCATCGCGACTGCCGCTCTCGCCCTGAATCAACACCTGCCACGGCAGACGCTGCGCCAGTTCGGGGCCGGCGCGGTGCAGCATGGCCCATGAGGTGAACAGCACAAACGCACGACCATGCGAGGCGCGAATCAGCGTCTCCATCTCATCAATCATGGCCTCAGCGCCGGCATCGGTAAATGCGCCCTGCAAGTGACGCGGCAGATAGATCATGGCCTGCTGGGCGTAATCGAACGGCGAGGCGTGAAACACCTCATCCGCCTCCTTAAGCCCGAGCCGGGCGCGGGCATAATCGAAACGACCGGAGACCCTGAGCGTGGCCGACATCAACACGAATGCCGCCTGCCGTTCCCACAGATGCGTGCTCAGCACCGGGCCTGTCTCCACCGGCGCGACGGTATATTTGAGATGCTCGCCTTCGCCATCCTGCCAGCCGACATAGCCCGGCGCCGGCGCACGCACCATCTCGATATCATCGCCGATCTGCGCGGCGCGATCGGCCAGCCGCGCCATCTCCTCACTGCGCTCGCGGCGCGACTGCGCCAGTTTCAGCATATCGTTCCACGCCTGCTGCAACGCCGCCGCCTGATTGTCGTCATGATTGCCGCCGGATTTCTCCACGCCATAAGCGTCGAGCACAAGCTTGCCCTGCGCCGTGATGTCGCTTTTCAGCGCCGGTTCATCGCCCATCTCTTCAAGCTGCGCCTGCATGTCATTGAGCCACTGGATCAGTTTCATGCGCGTCAGCTGCACGCCGAAATGCTGACAGGCCAGCTCCGGCAAGGCATGCGCCTCATCAATCACATAGGCATCGAAATCCGGTAGCAGTTCACCGAACTCGCCGGCCTTCAACACCGCATCGGAGAGCAGCAGGCTGTGATTGGTCACCACGATATCGGCGGCCTGTGCGCGCTGCCGCGCCTTCATCAGCGGGCAGCGCTCGAAATCGGCGCATTTCGAACCCAGACACTGATCCGCCGTCGCCGTCACCATGTAGCCGACGCCTTTGGCAAACACGTCAAACGGCAGTCCGGAGAGATCGCCGTCACGGGTTTTGTGCGACCAGTCCAGCACCTTCAACATCGTTTTCTGCGCCCACATCTCCAGTTGCGGACTGGCGGCAAACAGTTTCAGCCGTTGCGGACAGAGGTAGTTGGAGCGCCCCTTGAGCAGCGCTACCCGTCGTTTCGCACCCAGAATGCGCTGCACCGCCGGCATATCCCGATGCACCAGCTGATCCTGCAATGCTCTGGTGTGGGTGGAAATCAGCACCTTGCCATTCGCCCGCAGCGCCGGAACCAGATAGGCCAGTGTTTTGCCGGTGCCCGTTTCAGCTTCGGCCAGTAGAATCGAACCGGCCTCGAACGCGCCGGCAATCTCCCCCGCCAGCTGAATCTGCTCATCCCGGCGCGCATAACCGGGCAGCGTGGACGGCAGCGGCGCATCATCCGAAAAATCCCGCTGAACAATCTCAGTTAAATGCGTCATAAACCGAACAACAGGCTTGAGCCACAGATGAACGCGGATGAACGCAGATAAAACCTGTATAGCAGACTTGCATCTGTTGACCTCGTGCTGCACCCATACAAGTTTTTATCCAGAATATCGCAGTAGTTTTGGCTGTGCTCTTATCTGCGTTCATCTGTGTCCATCTGCGGTTAAAATGTCTTTTCATTCAACAGGATGCAGGCAGGCATAGCCATTGTCGCCCGGTTGGCCATCGAAGGCGGCGCAATCGGCGGCTGCATTGGGGCAGCGCGGTTGATAGGCGCAGCCCTGTTCGGCTTCACCCTCGCCGTTGCTGTCATATTCAGAGGCTTCGGCGCTGCGTTCATTGGGGTGCGTGACAGGGCGGGCGGCAAGCAGCGCGCGGGTGTAGGGGTGCCGGGCATGTTCAAAGAGTTCAGCCGCCCTGCCCTGTTCCACAATGCGGCCGGCAAACATCACCAACACACGATCGGCAATATGACGAATCACCGACAGATCGTGCGAAATAAACAGGTAGGAGAGGCCGCGCTGGCGCTGAATATCCTGCAGCAGGTTCAGAATCTGCGCCTGCACGGACACATCCAGCGCCGACACCGGCTCATCCAGCACCAGCACCTCCGGCTCCACAATCAGGGCGCGGGCGATGCCGATACGCTGACGCTGGCCGCCGGAAAACTGGTGCGGATAGCGATCCATGCCCGAATCATCCATGCCGCACAACTGCAGCGTTTCCGCCACCTTGTCGCGTCGCTGCCGCCGGGTCAGGCCGGGGCGATGCACGCGCAGCCCTTCGGCCACGCTCTGCCATATTTTCATGCGCGGGTTCAGGCTGGCGAAAGGATCCTGAAAGACCATCTGGATATGACGCCGCCGCTGACGCAGGGCGCGGCCGGATAGCGCA
This sequence comes from Mariprofundus sp., assembly GCA_027013105.1. Classification (GTDB taxonomy): domain Bacteria; phylum Pseudomonadota; class Zetaproteobacteria; order Mariprofundales; family Mariprofundaceae; genus Mariprofundus. The sequence continues at coordinate 4,504 of JALUYG010000101.1, read as the reverse complement.
CCGACCTCTTCATCGCCCCAGCAGATGGTTCCGGCGTCGGGCTGCAACAGACGCATGGCCAATCTCGCCGTCGTCGATTTACCACTGCCCGATTCGCCGACGATGGCCAGCGTCTCGCCGCTATCCAGCCGAAACGACACATCATCCACCGCCCGTTTGGCCTTGCCGCTGGCCCGAAACATGCCGCCAGCAGCAAATGTTTTGCCCAGTCCCTCTACGCTCAGTACGCTCATGATTGCATCACATGCAGGCATCGGGCGTGATGTTCTCCCTGTCGCCACGCGCTCGCCGCCACAGGCTGTTCGCAATCGTGCTGACGCAGCGGGCAGCGCGCGGCAAAATGACACCCCTCAGGCCAGCGCCCGGGCGGTGGCACCTGCCCTTCGATCACCTGCAACGCCTGCCCCGCCTCGAACACCTCGGGCCGGCACGCCATCAGGGCGCGCGTGTAGGGGTGAGCGGGATGATCAAATATCTCCATCACCGGCCCGGATTCGACAATCTGGCCGGCATACATCACCGCCACATCGTCACACAACTCCGCCACCAGTCCGAAATCGTGCGTCACCAGCAGCAAGCCAAGATTTCGCTGCTTCTGCAGATTCAGCAGTAGTGCAATAATGCGCTTCTGCACCGACACATCGAGCGCCGTGGTCGGCTCATCAGCAATGATATAATCGGGATCGGCCGCCATCGCCATGGCGATCAGCACGCGTTGGCGCATGCCGCCGGAGAGCGCATCGGGATACTGCTTGAGCAGCTGGGCCACACCCTGCATGCCGACATCTTTGAGCAGATCCATGGCGCGCTGTTCGGCCTGCTTTTTATCCAGATCCAGATGCAGGCGAATCACCTCAATGATCTGACTGCCGATGGAAAAGACCGGATTCAGCGCCGTCATCGGCTCCTGAAAAACCATGGCAATGCGGCCACCCCGAATCTTGCGCAGCGCCGCCTGATCGATATCGAACAGACTGGCGCCGTCGAGCAGAATATCGCCGCCTGTTTTGCGCACGCCCTGATGTTCGCCAAGCCGCAAAATCGCCTGGGCCGTCAGCGATTTGCCGCAACCGGATTCGCCCACCAGCCCCAGCACCCGGCCCGGCTGAAGCTGTAGCGAGAGATCGGAAACCGCTTCAACCCGCCGCCCTTCGATGGATACCGAGAGCGATAAGTGTTGTATCTCCAACATGCGCCCGGTTGCTCAGGCGCGCTCGTCTATCGGGATATAGGCGTCGCCGTGGCGGCCGGTATAGATCTGCTGCGGCCGGTAGATGCGGCCGTGCCCAAGCTGCTCTTTCCAGTGCGCCAGCCAACCGGCCACACGGGCGACGGCGAAGATCGGCGTAAACAGATCGGTCGGAATGCCCAGTTTGCGGTACACAATGCCGGAATAAAAATCGACATTGGGGCAGATGCCCTTTTTGCCCAGCGTCTGCCGGGACAGCTCCTCAATACGGCTGGCAATCTCATAGGTGGGATCAGCGCCCAGTTTTTCCGTCAGCTGCACATACAGCTTTTGCAACAGCGTGGCGCGCGGATCCTTGGTTTTATAGACCCGATGCCCCAGCCCCGGAATCTTCTCCTTACGATCCAGCTTGCCCTGCAGATACGCCTCGGCGGCATCCACCGAACCGATCTCATCAAGCATCCTGAGCACATCCTCATTGGCGCCGCCATGCAATGGGCCGGAAAGCGAGCCGATCGCCGCACTGATCGAGGTGTAGGGGTCGGCATGGCTGGAGGCCACCACCAGCGTCGAGAAGGTACTGGCGTTCATAGTATGCTCGGCGTGCACAATCAACGCCACATCCATAATACGCTCGGTCAGTTCATCCGGTTCATTGCCGGTCAGCATATAATAGAAATTGGCGGCATGGGAGAGATCATCACGCGGCGTGATCGGATCATCGCCGTGACGCATGCGGGCATGCGCCGCCACCAACGTCGGCATTTTGGAGATCAGATGGACGCAGACCTGATGCACGGCCTGCGGATCAATCTCGCCCTGCAATGATTTGGGAAACGGATAAAACATTCCGATCGCCGCTTCCGTAGCCTGCAGTGCATCCATCGGATGGGCCGATTCCGGGAAACATTTCATCATATCCCGAATACGGAACTTGATGCGGCGATGGTGGCGCAGCTCCGCATTGAAACCGGCCAGCTCGGCAGCGGTCGGCAGCTTGCCATACAAGAGCAACCAGGCCGTCTCCTCAAATGACGAATGCTCCGCCAGCTGCTCGATATCAATGCCGCGATATTCCAGATGCCCGCGCTGACCATCGACAAACGAGATCGACGACTCGGCCACCGGAATCCCGGCCAGACCGGGCGAATAACAGGCTATGGATTCGTTTTTTCCTTCTTGTTGCGCCATGTTGACTGACTCCTATTGGTCTCTTGCAAAAAACAAAAGCATTGACCGCAAAGTACGCAAAGGCGCGCAAAGGAAAACCAAAAGTTGAATATGGTGATAATCCCTTGCCTGTTTGCCATACATGGTGAGCCTTCATATCCGGATTACCCCATTCATTCCGACTCTCTTTGCGTTGCTTTGCGTACTTTGCGGTTCAAATTTCTATGCGTAATTCTGACTCAATCGCAAAGCTAGCAAATCCGACATGAAAAATCCCAGCCCGGATTATTCATGAATGATCTACTCGACTAGCCCTTTGTTCCCAGCGGATGCGAACGGTTCACCAGATCATGCAGCCGCGCCCGTGACACATGCGTGTAAATTTCGGTCGTGGTAACATTGGCATGGCCCAGCAGCATCTGCACAGCGCGCAAATCCGCACCGTGATTGAGCAGATGGGTGGCAAAAGCGTGGCGCAAGGTATGCGGCGACGGCAATGGCGAGATATTGGCCAGCACGGCGTACTGCTTCAGGCGCAGCCAGAAATTCTGTCGGCTCATGGCCCGCCCGGCCCGGCCCGGAAACAGAAACGGCGAGGCCGGTTGATCGGGCCGGCGCTTCAGCCACGCCTGCAACCAGCGCGCCGCCTCTTCACCGAACGGCACCAGCCGCTCCTTGTCACCCTTGCCGATCACCCGCACCAGCCCCGCCGCCCGATCCAGATGCGCCAGCTGCAAGGTGACCAGCTCACTCACCCGCAGACCGGTGGCATAAAGCAGCTCCAGCATGGTTCGATCCCGCAGGCCGGTCGTTGTCGCGGTATCGGGGGCGGCCAGCAAAGCTTCGACATCCTGTTCGCTCATCAATTTCGGCAGTGGTCGACTCTTGTGAATGCGCGGCAGACGGCGGGCGGGATGATCGTCGCGCATACCCTGATCCTGCAGGTAGGTGAACCAGGTGGATAACGCACTGCGTTTGCGCTGAATGGTGCTCTGCCTGAGTCCGGCCCGCCGCAAGGAGGCCAGATAGTCCAGCACGCCGGCCTGATCGGCCTGCATCAGGCTATGATGCCGGGTGCGAAAAAACGCCTCGGCATGCAGCAGATCGGAACGGTACGACTCCGTGGTTTTCGACGACCAGCCGCGCAGCATGGCCAGCCGCTGCAACAGGCCGGTGATGGTCTCTTCCGCAGATTGGTTGTCGGCTTGATCATTGACGCTCTTCTGCTTTTGCATACACCAACCCTCTCTCTCTTTTGCCTACCGCAATAACAATAATGACTATCTCATCATCATTAACTTCATAAACCAAACGATATCCAGCGGAGCGTAGTTTAATCTTATAGACATTCTGAAATCCTTGTAACCGACTGGCCGGGTTATGAGGTGTTTCAGCTCTTTCAATAAGCTTCTTTTTGAATTGTTTTTGTATTGGGGGCGCCAGCTTCTTCCACTCCTTCATCGCACTGGGAAGAAATTTGACTTTATAGGTCATGGACATTCACTTTGACCGCTTCGGCTTTTTCAGCTGATCGCTCTCGTACAATCTGAGCCAATTCAAAATCCTCTAATTTATCCATTAACCATTCATAAGTTTCAGCAGGCACAAAATAAGCCGCCGGAGTATTATGATTTAGAATTGCAATAGGAGCGCCTTCCGCATCATTCAATAGCGCCGTGGGATTTTTCTTTAGCTCTGAAATACTTGCTGAACAACTGGATAAAACTTGTCGCATCTTCGCCTCCTAAAATAAGAGTTTAAAACAGGGCTTATTTTAGAGCCTTTTATAAAAACCACAAGCTGCCGAAGTTTAAAAGTCAAAAGCAATTTCGATCCGGATCGATCAGGATCCAGATCGTTCATCGACATCTGAAGGGCTCGCTTCTAGCATTGCTTCACAGATTTATAACCGAATGGAGTATGCCCATGAGCCTGGTAAACAATCGAGATCAACTGGTCAAAACGGCTGTGCAGGGTGCTGTATCGCCAGCCAATCAGTGGGCGCCGTTCGAGGTGGGTTCGGCGGGCGAAATTTTCGCATGGCCATCCACCGGCGGCATCACCTATAATGTCAAAATCGGTGATTCCGTGTTTGGCTGGGCGGGCGAACATATTGAGCCGGGCGTTTCATCCACGATGACGCAC
>JALUYG010000100.1 GCA_027013105.1 Mariprofundus sp. | reverse complement strand
CGCCGGCCTGCTGCATGCCGACGCCGGCTGCGTGCATGCGCCGAGCATCGGCGCAGCGCTGGATGCCTGGGACATCACCAACAAAGCCAATCTAACAGCCCGTGCGTTATACATGGCTGCGCCGGGCGGCGCGCCGTCGCTGCAGGCCTTTTCGCAGTCGGAACAGTGGAAATCGCTCGATGAGGATCGTGAAACAGGCTGCATCCGCGACGTGCCCCACGCCTACTCCAGCGAAGGCGGACTGGCGGTGCTCTACGGCAATATCGCCGAGCATGGCTGCATCGTGAAAACCGCCGGCGTGGATGCATCGATCTGGACATTTACCGGCCGCGCCCGCGTATTTGAATCGCAGGATGATGCCGTTACCGCCATTCTGAACGACAACATCGTCGCCGGCGACGTGGTGGTGATTCGCTACGAAGGGCCGAAAGGCGGCCCCGGCATGCAGGAGATGCTCTACCCGACCTCCTACCTGAAATCCAAGGGGCTGGGCAAAGATTGCGCCCTGCTCACCGACGGCCGCTTCTCCGGCGGCACCTCCGGGCTGTCGATCGGCCACGCCTCGCCGGAAGCCGCCGAGGGCGGCTCCATCGGTCTGATCGAGGAAAACGACTCGATAGAGATCGATATTCCCAACCGCACCATCCACCTGGCCATCTCCGATGACGAACTGGAAAGTCGCCGCGCCGCCATGCAGGCCAGAGGCGCTGAGGCATGGCAGCCGCGAAGTCGTAACCGCGTTGTCTCCAAGGCGCTGCAGGCCTACGCCGCCCTGACCACCAGCGCCGACCGCGGCGCAGTGCGCGATCTTGGCCAACTGAAATGAAGCCAACCACGAAAATGTTTATTGCGATTGCGCTGATTGTATTGCTGTTTGTCGGCCTGGAGATGCTGGCCAGCAATTACTACATCAGCAAATTCGCTACGGGGCACTAAGAGAGCTGTTCAGCATGGGCGCCATTGACAAAAAAGAAGGTCATTCCCGCGCAGGCGGGAATCCAGTTTGTGTCAAAAGGTCTATGATTCCGGTCTGCGCGGGAATGGCAGCAAACGGCAACCGTTCAGATGCTGAAAAACGACACGGAGGTCGTTTTTCAGCGCGCCCCTGATTTCGTCAGCCTGTTTTGATCCGTATGGTGAAAAATGGCCTCGTTCACCGGAATCCATAGCTGCGTGTCTTCCCGATAGCTGAAGCTGCCGTCATCATGGATGCGGACATCCAGTTCATATTTCATCGTTTTGTAGGATTCATCGAGATAGCGATTGGATAAAATCCCGTAAGTCTCAGAACCGACCTCCGCCGACAGGTGAAAACTGGCGCTCTCCGCTTCGGCATCGCCGCCGGCATTGATCAGCACGCCGCGCGGCACCATAAAACAGCGCAATACCTGCCTGTTGGCGGCGTCCCACAGCCAGTAACCCAGTTCCTCATGAAAGGGGTCGTTCTCGCCCAGCGGCCAGGCTGTTGTGCTGTAGCGCAAACCGTAGAGCTCCTGCGGGCCGTTGCGAACCGGGCCGAGCGGCTCAAAAACGCACCGCTCACGGAATCTGGTTTCGGTTTCCCTGCTGTGAACCCTGGCAATATCGATACCCTGATCGCCCTCCCATGTGCCGGCCAGTGCAGCCAGTGGCCCGAGCTTGCTGATCATCTCTTCATCCATATCAACTCCTTTCTGGTCATTCTCGTGTCGGCTGATGCCACGCCTTCCTGCCGGCCATGTCAATTATGCAAATACGCAGATGAAAGATGATTCAACCACGGAACACACGGACCACACGGAAAAAAACAGCATCCGTAAGATTGAGAATCGTTCCGTCTATTCCGTGTGTTCCGTGGTTCAATGGTTGTTGCGCCCCTGCTATGGCAGCGCCGGCCGGTGAATGTGGTTCAGTGTCGGATCGGTCAGGCTCTGCAGGAAGGCGATCAGGTCGGACTGCTCTTTTGCGCTCAGATGCAGCGGCTCGATCAGGCCATCCTGATGGGCGTTGTTGGGATCGCCGCCGCGATTGTAGTGGTCGATCACCTGAGCCATGGTCGAGAACGCGCCATCATGCATGGAGAACAGGAACGAAGCCGAGTTGTAGAGCGACGGCGTTTTGAAGGCGCCGATGTCATCCTTATCTTTGGTCACGGCATAACGCCCCTTATCCTCTTTCAACGGGCCGACCTGCGGCACGCCGATATTGTGAAAGGCATTATCTGTGAGCAGCGGCGCCGTGTGACACTCGATGCAGAGCGCCTTGTTCTGAAACAGCTCAAAGCCGCGTTTGGCGGCGGCCGACAGCGCCTTGCTATCGCCATTCACATAGCGCTGAAACGGCGAGTTGCGCGCAATAAGGGTGCGCTCGTAGGCTGCAATCGCTTTGGCGATATTCTGGCGCGTGACGCCATCTTTGAACGCCTTGCCAAATGCCTTGTTGTAGGCCGGAATGGCTTTCAGCCGTTTCACAATCGCATCGACATCACCGCCCATCTCACCGGGCGCCGAGATCGGCCCCATGTGGCCCGGCAGCGCTCCGGTCTGCTCCTCCAGAGAGGCGGCGCGACCATCCCAGAACAGCGATGTGTAATAGGCGGCGTTCACCCACGATGGCGCCCAGCGGCCAAGTTCGCCGCCGTGGCCGAAGGCGCGCGGCGTGTGTCCGCCGCCGCCGGCAAACGGCAGATGGCAACCGGCGCAACTGATCGAGTCATTTTTGGACAAGCGGGTGTCAAAAGCCAGTTGATGGCCCAGTTCGATTTTCGCCTTGCTTTGCGGATTATCCGCCGGCACCGGCACCGGCGGCAGTTTCCACTCCGACAGATCCTCGGCCTGCGCCGTGGAGAGCCATGCGCCGCCCGCCAGCAAGATACCACATAATAGGGTTATTCGTTTCATCACATCCTCCTTTATAGGAATACATCCTATCTACCACGAACTGTATCGATTCACCACCGCTTGTCAAATGATTAGTAACTGATATAGTTTCCTAACTATGAAGACATCGAACCACTCGCCCACCGCATTATTGCGAGCGCATGGCCTGCGCGTGACGCCTCAGCGTCTGGCTGTCGCCGAATACGTGTTGCGCAAGCCCATGCATGTCACAGCCCGTATCGTGCATGAGAAAATCAGAGAATCTTATCCGGCCATCTCCATGAACACCGTCTACCTGACACTCGGACAGTTTGAGCGCTGCGGCCTGCTCAATCGCTTCGAGGTGCATGGCAATATTGTTTTTGACAGCAACACCAGCCCGCACGATCACGCCTGCTGCAACCGCTGCGGCGCCATTATTGATCTGGACAGCCCTCGGAGTGAACCATCCGAACAGGCCGCCCCGCTGCCGGAACAGCTTCGGCAGTGGCAGATTAAGGCCGAACGGCGCATCTGGATGGGGCTATGCCCGGCTTGCAACGCCGAATCAGTTTTGTAATATCCGAAAATGCCTTTTTCTATCAACGCATTCAAAGCGCTGACGCTGTTGCTGCTGCTGACATCGACGGCTGCAATTTCGCCTGTTTCGGCGGCCATGGCTGCACCCGTCAGTCTGGATTTCAGCGGCGTAATTCTCGATCAGGGCAACAACCCTCTGCTGGAGCACTTCACCCGCTGGCTGGCCAAAAAAGCGGATTATCCATTAACTACAACCTATGCCGAGAATTATCAGGCGATCAGCGATGATCTGAAGCAGCACCCCGCCTCACTGGCCTGGACCTGCGGCGCACCGTTTGCAGAGGATCACGCCGCCGACGGTCAGATTCTGGTGGCGGTGCCGCTCTTTCACGGCAAACCGACCTACCACTCGATCACCATCACCCGCGCCGGCAGAACTGAAAAATCACTACTCGACTTCAAAGGCCAGGTGCTGGCCTATTCCGACCCCCGCTCCAATTCCGGCTTTGTCGTTCCGGCCTTCGCCCTGCATGAACACGGCATTGATATTCACAAGCACTTTCGCCTGCTGCTCAACACCGGCCTGCATGAAGCCTCTATCGAAGCCGTGTTGTCCGGACTGGCCGACGTGGCCAATGTCGATGAATATATTCTGGTTCAATACCTGGCCGCTCACCCGCAAGCCAGAGGTCAATTGATCCGCCTGAAAGCCTACGGCCCGTTTCCATTCACGCCGATTGTGGCTGGCAGCGCCACGCCGCCTGAGGTGGTGCAGCGTCTGCAGCAGGCGCTGACCGGCATGGCGGACGATCCGGAAGGCAAACAGATTCTCGACCGGCTCGGGCTGGACGGCTTTGTGATTCGCCCCGCCGCATTCTATCAACCCATTGCATCGATGTTGCAGGCGCTTAAGCAATAATGCTGACCAGCAGGCTTTCCACTCAGGTCGGCGCCATTTTTTTCATCGCCATCACTGCGGTGATTGGATGGATCAGCTGGCAGGATTATCGATCTCTGACACAGCAATTGCCGCATCAGGTTGAAGCAGAAGCCGGCCGGGATGCAGCCCTGATCGCCGCCGGCATTGCTGAGAGCGTGCTATACCGGAAACTCTATCCGCTCTGGACGCAGATGCGCAAAGTGCAAGCCAGCTACCGTCACCATAGCGCATTCAAGATCAGCACATTTGCAGTCGTGGATCAGACAGGCCGCGTGCTGACCCACTCCAACCCACGCGCCCATCCCCTGATGAGCAAACTGGAGCCGGGCAAAGTCGGCGTCAGTTGGTCCGGACGCATGCTGCATGTGGTTGCGCCTGTTCTGCACAGCGGCAGCAACCGCATACTCGGATCGCTGCTGCTCGATGTTGACGCCTCCTTTATTCAGCAAAAAATCGACAGGAAAAAGCAGCAGTTCGTGTTGTATATGCTGGTCGCCATCCTCTTGTCGGCGCTGCTCGCCATCGGGCTGCGTCAGCGCGTCGCCGGGCCGCTGAGGCAGTTATCGGAGCTGATGCCCAGAGTCGGAAGCGGCGATATCCGCAGCGAGCCGTTTCAACATACGCCGCTGGAGGTGCGCAGACTGGCCAACGCGCTGCGCGCTGTGGATGCCACCCTTGTCGAAAAATCCACGCAGGCCGAGCAGTTGGCGCAGGTGATTGAACAGGCTGAAGAGTTGGTCATCCTCACCGATATCAACGGCGTGATCATCTATGTCAACCCGGCTTTTGAGCGCATCAGCGGCTTCAACCGAACTGAGGCGCTGGGGCAGACGCCGCGCATCGTCAAAAGCGGCGAGCACGATCAGGAGTACTACGCCCGCATGTGGCGTTGCCTGCTCAATGGCGAAGCGTGGCGGGACGATTTCAAAAACCGCAGCAAGGGCGGCGAGATCTACGAAGTCGCCCAGACCATCACGCCGCTACTGGATGAGCATGGTGAAATCACCGGTTTTGCCGCCGTACAGCGCGATGTCACCGAGCAGCGTAAAGTGGATCGCAAATTGCAACATGCCGACCGGGTCGATTCTCTCGGCGTGCTGGCCGGCGGCATTGCGCACGATTTTAATAACCTGTTAACCGCCATCCTCGGCAACGCCGCCATCGCATCGAAAAAACTGGACCAAGCGGCGCCGGCGCAAAAATATATCCAGAGCATTGAGTCGGCCAGTCTGAGCGCCGCCGATCTCTGCCGTCAGATGCTGGCCTATTCGGGCAAGGGGAAATTTGTTGTCAAGCCGGTCAACCTGACCGAACTGATCGAGGGCATGGGCAAGCTGATCGAAGTGTCGGTGGCCAAAAATATCGTCATGCGCTACCAACTGGCGGAAACGCTGCCGATGATTGACGCCGATGTCGCCCAGATGCAACAGGTGGCGCTGAATTTTCTCACCAATGCATCGGAAGCGATCGGCGATAAAAGCGGTATTATTTCACTGGCGACCGGGGTGATGCATGCCGATAGCGACTATCTTCACGACAGCATCGGCGAGGCGCATCTGAAAGCCGGTCGCTATGTCTATCTTGAGGTGTCCGACACCGGCTGCGGCATGGATGCCGAAACGCAAAAGAAAATCTTCGATCCTTTCTTCACCACCAAATTCACCGGTCGCGGCCTCGGCATGAGCGCCATCCTGGGCATTATCAAGGGCCATCACGGCGCCCTGCGCATCTACTCGGAGCCCGGTCAGGGCACATCTTTCCGCGTGCTCTTTCCAGAATCGGCATCGCAGCAATGGCAGGAAGATCAGGCAGCGGCCGTGTCGATTCAAGGCTCGGGCAGCGTATTGGTTGTGGATGATGAAGAGACCATCCGCGAAGTCGCCGCAGCCATGCTGGAAGATATGGGATTTTCCGCACTGACTGCCGCCGACGGTATCGAAGGCGTTGAAGCCTACCGGCAGCACCGGCACAGCATCGTCTTTGTGCTGCTGGATATGACCATGCCGAAAATGAATGGCGAGGAGTGCTTTCGTCAGCTCAGACAGATCAATCCGGAGGTTCGGGTAATTCTCTCATCCGGCTACAATGAGCAGGAGGCCACCAGCCGATTTGCCGGCAAAGGGCTGGCCGGCTTTGTGCAGAAACCCTACACCCCGACACAACTGGCCGAAGTGGTTGCAAAATTACAAGGCAGTGCGCAGCCGGCGCAGCAATGACAGGACAAGCAGAGTGATGAAATGGTTATTGATCGCTGTCGGCGGCGTGCTGGCGCTGGGGCTGGCGGCGTATATCGCCATGGCCATCCAGTCGCACAAGCGGCCGGCCACATTGGGGCTGCATCACGGACAGCTACGCCCCTGCCCGGCTTCGCCCAACTGCGTCTGCAGCGAAGCAGCGGATCGCACCGACCCGGAACATGGCGTCGCGCCGATTCCACTGCATGCCGGCGCCTGGGCGCGCCTGAAACAGAATATTACCGCACAGGGTGGAGTGATTGATCAGGATGACGACCATTACCTGCACGCCACATTCACCTCATCGCTATTCCGCTTTGTCGATGATCTGGAGTTGCGTCTGGACAGGGATGCGGGCGTGATTCACATCCGTTCGGCCTCACGCGTCGGCCGCTCCGATTTCGGCGTTAATCGCCAGCGCGTCAACCATATTACAGCTACCCTTGATCGCATGTAAAACAGACAGAATCAAAATCGTCTCTCGCAAAAGACGCGAAGAACGCAAAGGAATTTCACAAGCAGCAAAGCCGAAGGCGGCCAGGCGATGAACTTTGGCTTCAGGTCATCGCCTGTTGCACCGCTGCAATCAGCGCATCGGGCAGATAAGGCTTTTGAATAAATCCGGCCAGACCTTTGCCCCTGAAGCGGCTGGTCGCATCCAACTCGCTATAGCCGGAACAGAGCAACACCTTCACACGCTTGTTGATCTTGCGCAGCTCCCGAAAACACGCTTCCCCATCGAGCTTCGGCATGGTCATATCCATCAACACCACCGACACCTCATGCTGGTGCAGCCGATACAGTTCAACGCCTTCCAGACCATGATGCGCAGTAAGCGTATCGTAGCCGGCATCCTGCAATATGGTTGACGCCATCTCCCTGATGGTTTCATCGTCATCAATGATCAAAACAGCGCCGCTCGCCTTCACCAGACCTGCTTCAGGCTGCATCTCTTCATTCTGCACAAGCGCCACGTCCAATGCCGGCAACAGCACCTTGAAGGTGGCGCCTTCTCCAACCTCGCTGTAGAGCATCAATGCGCCATGATGGCTGCGAATAATACCGAGAACAGCGCTCATGCCCAGGCCGCGGCCGGTGAATTTGGTCGTAAAGAACGGTTCAAAGATTCGCTCTCTGGTTGCAGCATCCATGCCGCAACCATTATCCGACACCTCCATAAACACATAATTCCCCTCAGGAATATCCTCTTGAATACAGCTCTGCCGGAGATAGTTGTGATCGGCATACAACAGGCCGGTTGAAATCGTAATGACGCCGCTGCGCTCAGCAATGGCATCGGAAGCGTTGATCACCAGATTCATCACCACCTGCTGCATCTGCGATGCATCGGCCTGCACCGCAGGCAGATGGTCGGACAGCTTATACGTCATCACAACATTTCTGGCGATAGAGACTTCCAGCAGCTTGGTCACATCTTCCACAACCTTCGATAGATCGATCGGCTCAACCACAAAGCGCCCTTTGCCGGAATAGGCCAACATCTGATTGCACAGCGCCGCCGCCTGTTCGCTGGATTCGACAATATTGTGCATATATCGACGCACCTGCTCAGGCTCGGTCAACGATTTGCGCTCAGCCAGCGCGGCATTGCCCATAATGGCGGCGAGAATGTTATTGAAATCGTGCGCAATGCCGCCGGCCAGCACGCCGAGGCTCTCCAGTCTCTGGGTATGCTCCATCTGCTTCTGCGTCTCCCGCTCATCTCGAATATCATGCGCAATCACCGAGTAGCTGGCCGGCTTGCCATCCGCATCTGTCTGCATACTGAATGAGGCCCGCGTCAGAATCTCCTCGCCATTGCTGTGCAGAAAACAGACCTCGGTGGTATATTGGCCTTCATAGCTCCGGATGGCCGGAAAAATCTCCTGCTGCATGCGCGCCAGTTCATCTTTCGAATGGAAGTCACTGATCATACTGCGGCGCACATCGCTGTGCGGCGGCAATCCGAGCATCTCCAGCCCGGCCGGATTGACATAGAGCACGCGCCCTTCGGCGTCGGCCATGCCGACAAAATCCGGACTGGTCTCGATGATCGAAAGCATCTGTTCATTCCTGATGGCCGCCTGACCATTTTCAATAATATGGGCAATCGCATCGCTGACCGTGGCGATGAACTCCTGATCTTCCTGTGTCTCCTGAAAGCCGGCTTTGGTGTAGAGGTTGAGCACGCCAAGAATCTTGTCGCCGGAATGAATCGGCGCGCAAATGTGGCCATGATCGCTCATATGCGGCGTTCGCGTGACGTGATCTTCATCCAGATGCGATTTCACGATCATCTGATGACGCGCGGCCGCCTGACCGCACAGGCAGTGCCCGAACGCAACCTGTCTGCACGCCTCGCACACTGCTGGCGACATATTCTGCTGCACGCTCATGCGCAGTTCATCATCATCGGCCAGAAAAATACTGCCGCGCGACTCCAGCGACAGCCCTTCAATATCCAGAATAATCTTCAGCGCCGACTGCAGGGCATCCTCCAGCCGCTGCGCATGCAGGGAAGCGGCAAGAATCTCGGCGATGGCACGTCGTTTGTCCGTGCGTTTCTTCTCTGCCGCCTCCGCCTGCTTCACGGCGCTTAGATCGCGCAGTACAATCGAAAACCTGCGCTGATCGCTGGCGACAAATTCATTCACCGTCACTTCACACGGGAATGTCGAACCATCCTTGCAACGACCATGCACATCACGGCTTTTGCCGATAATATCATGACGTTCACCGCTGATTTCGCTCTGCAGCCAGCGGGCATGCGCGGCGCTGGAAGCGTCCGGCACCAGATCATTCACCTTAACATGATTCCACTCATCGGGCGCATAACCAAACAGCGCCGAGGCAGCCGGATTGGCCAGCAATATCCGCCCCTGATCATCAACCAGCAGAATCGATTCACTGGCGTGGTTGACGACTGCTTCCAGTTTCTGCTGCTCGGCATGCAACTGCGCCGTGCGCAGTTGCACCTGTCGCTGCAAACGCTCGCCAAACCGGTTGCGGTTAAAACTCAAAAACGAGAGGAGCAGCGTGATCATCAGTGATGCAGCCAGCCACCACAGCGGCTCCGATGAGCGAATCCGTAGCAGCGCCGGCGCTGGCCAGGTCTGCACCAGCAGCGTTAAACCGCCGGCCTGAAAACGACTCTGCCACTGCAGTGCATTGGCGCTATTTGCATCCGCCGCTGTATCGCCGTTTCTACTGCGCGAGGGGTGATGGTGCAGCAGGTAGGTTTTGCCATTCGTGACTGCCGACACATCCACATCCAGCCCGGCGGCGCTGCCGGTATCGATGGCGCTCTCCAGCAGGTAGTGAATGTTCAAATCGGCGACAACTTCAACGCCGGGACGCTGACCGGCCATGACATAACGCAGCAGATTGTTGGCCTTACGATCCTGAATCACCTGCAAACGTGCAGCGCCGGGTGCAGAAAGCGCACCTTGCGATGACGCAGCCTGCGCCGACGCTACCCGCACGGGTGCGCTCAGCGCGCTGAGCGGACGACCTTCCGAATCGATGCGGACAACCGCTCCGGCCGCTTCGCCCCAGCGCATCTCCATATCGACAAAATCGTGCCTGTGAACCTGCATTACGCCCCTGGCAAGGGCCGTCACCTCGGATTTTTCCACCTCTGCACCGCCATCTATCTCTGCATCCAAAAAAGCCACAAGCGTCTGTGCAGCATCGAGATGTTGCGCAACCCACAGCTGAATCGCCTGTTGCTTGATCTGACTTCGATAGTTGATTTCGGTCTGCAGCCTTTGCTGCTGGTGGCGGTCAACATAGGCGTAGATCGCCAATGAAGCGACCAGTCCGATCATCAAAATAATCAGCCATCCATAGCGTGACAGAGGCATCAGAACTTTGTGATTGAATGCCATGCAGCCATCATACCAGACAGACAATATGCAACAACCATCTCAGAGGCGGGCTCAGAAACGGTTGTTGCCGCCTGCGCCGGACGTCGATTGATCTGCAGGGGAGACCAGCCGTTCGCCGCAGTGCGGGCAGCGGCTGCCTTCCAGTTGGCACATCAGCGAAAATTCGGCGCGCGTCACCGCCTGCGCATCATCGCGATCGATGCCCAGATGCTTGCGAATATGCTCCAGTTGCTCCTGCTCCTCAGGTGAAATAAAGCCATCTTCCAACGCCTCGCGCACACTGGTCTGGAACATCTCCCGCCGTTTCTGCAGTTCGCGCGTCAGACCGGCGGCGACAATACCGGCCGGCAAGGCGGCCATACCCACGCCCAGCACGGTAATCACTACGGCGAAGAGTTTGCCGCCTTCGGTGATCGGCACGATATCGCCATAACCGACGGTGGTCAGCGTCACCGCCGCCCACCACATGGCGCGCGGAATGCTGCCGAAGGCCTCAGGCTGCGCATCATGCTCCGCCACATACATGCCGCCGGAGGCCACAATCATCAGCACCAGCAGAATAAACATGGCGGAAGCCAGCACCGAGCCCTCCTGGCGAATTACCTGAATCAGCACTTCCAGCGAATGGAAATGGCGTGTCAGTTTAAAAATACGCAGCAGTCGCAATACCCGCAAAAAACGGGTATCCAGGGTGGTGAACATGGAGAGGTAAAACGGCAGAATGGCGACCAGATCAACAATGGCCATAAAGGTGACCATATAGGCGAGCCGCCCCTTCACCGAGTGGTAAAAGCGGGTATCTTCAACACAGGCCCACAATCTGAGCAGATATTCGCATGTGAACACCAGCACCGAAAAGGTTTCAAAGCGGTCAAAGAGCAGATGATAGTCGGCATATATCGACTCGACGGACTCCAGCACGATGGCAATCACATTGCCGACAATCAACAGCAGAATAAAGCTGTTGAGCAGACGACTGGCCAGCGTCTCCTCCCCCTCCAGCAGCGCATAAACCTGCTGGCGCAACAGCAGCATTCGAGGGTTCGCCTTGCTTTCGTTCATCACCCCTCCTTTATCCCGATACCCAACCTTGATACTCCGGAGACCATGCTAATGACTACCCATTGAGGTGACCAGAGAGAAACGCAGGCAGCGCATCAATGGCTTCACACATCTGCGCTGTTTCATGCGCAGAAAAATCACTCAGCAGCGGAATGGAAACGCACGTCTGCCAGGCGCGTTCAGCGCCGTGGCAGCTATCGTCGCCAAGCAGCGTGGAGATCGGCTGTTTCACCGGTCGGCAGGCGCAAATGCGCCGCTGCCTGAAATGGCGGATCACTGCCTCGGCGCCGGCGCTGCAGCGGAGAATATAGCGGTAGTAGCTGTCGCTGCCGACAGTGCTGAGCGATGCATGGTCGGCGGCGGCGAAACAGTCATCAAACAGCGCGGCGCAGCTGTTTCTGCGCTCCCGTTCCCGATCCGCCTGCTGCAGCCGCATGCGCACAAGCACCGCGTGCATATCCGAAAGCTGATGATTGCCGACGTAGTGCAGGCCGGGCTCGCAAGCATCGGATCGACGCATACGCCTGATCTGCGCCATGATCTGCTGATCATGGCTCAGCACCATGCCGCCACAGGCGCCGCCCCACGGTTTGGTGGCATAAAATGATACGATGCTGATATCGCCATAGCCGCCCAGCGCTCGCCCCTGCCAGCAGGCGCCGGCAGATTGGGAAAAATCCTCAATCACCGGACAGGGCCAGTCATCTGCGATGGCCGGCTCGACGCCGCCAAAGGGGTGCGCCAGCACCACAGCATCGAGCTGTTTGGCGAATTGATCAGCCTTGGTCGACGCCTTGTCCCGATCCAGACGCAGATCGTCGCCGCAATCCATGCACAGCGGCGCAGCGCCGGCGGCTTGCACGGCATGAAGCACCGCAGCGCATGTATAGGCCGGGACGCCCACCACGAATGTCGGCCCCTTTGACGGCTTGGCCGCTTTGAGCGCACGAATGGCCAGCATCAGCGCGCTGGTGCCGCTATCCACGGCTGCGGCATGGGGCTGCAACAGCCGGGCGGCCACTTCGGATTCCAGACGGCGCACTTCATCCCCGGCCGCCAGATGTCCCGAGCGCAACACCCGAGCGACGCCCTCCAGCCATTCCGCTCCGAATTGCGGGCGCGAATGCGGAATCATGGCGGCGTCATGCATCATTGCCCTGTAATCAAAACTGCATCCGTTTCGGCATAAACGCCTCGGCGCTGTTCAGGCGTCCGTTCATGCCGCGATAGTGGGCGGTTGACGTCGCAATATCGATAATGCTCAAGCCCTGAATATTGGTGCGCTGCACCTGCGAGGCGTGGGCGGACAAGGCATCGAGTTTCTGCTGCATCCAGGCGCTGATATCCCAGTAGACGGTCGGCTCAAATTGATCGCTGGTCGGCGTTTCATAGGCCAGCACATTGGGCACGTATCGCGTCGCCGAATGGGCTGCGCCGGCCAGGGCGCGGTGATCCTGGTGCGTGTCGACATGGTGATTGATAAACACCATATCAGGCCTGATGCGGTTGACCAGCATCTCGATGTGTTCAATCAGTTCCACGGTTGCCGCGGCGAGTTGCGTATCGGCAAAACCGCCCCAGTGAATTGCATGCACGCCCAGAATCGCAGCGGCCGCCTGCTGTTCGGCCCGACGAATGGCGGCATCACCGCCGCGGCCGCCATCGGTGGCCACAAACAGGTGGACTTCATCGCCGCCGCCGGAGAGCGCGGCCAGCGTGCCGCCGCAACCGATCTCCACATCATCGGGATGCGGCGCCAGCGCCAGAATCTTTCTCATCGTACTTTTCCTCCCATCTCCCGAACAATTTTTTTCGCGTCATCGCCGACATTCAACAGCAGATCGATCACCGACAGATACGGGATAAAATCGCCATGCAACTGCGGATAGACCGGCGCTGCGGCCTGCTGGAACCATAACGCAATTTCGTGCTTCTGAAAGCGATCCTGCAACAGATAATTGCGCCCCTCGCTGCCGGAGAGATAACCGTCCGCCTGTAGCGACCGGCACAGTGCAATCAGTCGCATGGTCGGATCCTGCTCCGTGACAGGCAGATCGCTGGCCAGATAGAGCGGCGCATCGCAACCGAGCATGCGTCCGAGCAGACGAATCAGCGCCACATTCATATCGCGCAGATTGCGCCACGATGCGGACAAAACCGCTTCGATTTCAGGCCAGTAGGCGGCAAAGAACGGCGCTTTGGCATAACTCTGCCGAATACTGCGCATCTGTTTGCTCGCCCAGTTCGTATTGGCGATCTGAACTTCGCTGATGACGTCGGGAAAATGAAAATGAACAGGCACAGAGAGCCACAACGCGCCGTTGACGCTCTTGATGCGGTTGCGATTCTGCCAGTCGTTCTTGTGAAACTGGACGGTATCGAGAATCACAAAGGCATCGGACTGCATCCATTTATTAAAAAAGCCCGGCCAGGGCAGATAGTTGGGTTGATGAATGGTGACTAGCATGATTGCATGACTTCTTTCGCCTTGTGTTCGAACAGATCAGGGGCGAACTGAACAGCGACAAACAAACGCTGCAGTTTCGCAAAAACCGTCTGGCAAATGTGCGTGTCAACGCTGCGGGTGTCAATCGATCTTCTGTTTCTTGTCTCAGCGAGGCCAACTCGCCAGCATGGCGGCCTTCATTTGTCCTCAATCACAGTCCAAGGAACCTATATGAGCATACCTCTGCGCCAGAAAATCGGAATCGGCTACTACCTTGTGCGCCAGCGCCTGCGCGGCGGACAGCGCTATCCGCTGGTGCTGATGCTGGAGCCGCTGTTCCGTTGCAATCTGGCCTGTTCAGGCTGCGGTAAAATCGATTATCCGGACGCCATTCTGAACAAACGATTGAGCGTCGCCGACTGTCTGGACGCCGTTGATGAGTGCGGCGCGCCGGTCGTCTCTATCGCCGGCGGCGAACCGTTGATTCACAAGGAGATGCCCGACATCGTGCAGGGCATCATTCAACGCCGCAAATATATCTACCTCTGCACCAACGCCCTGCTGCTGGAGAAGAAGCTGGCCGACTACGCGCCATCGCCCTACCTGACCTTCTCGATTCATCTGGACGGCATGCGGGCGCGACACGACGCCTCCGTCTGTCAGGCCGGCGTCTTCGATCAGGCTGTGAACGTGATCAAGCTGGTGGTCAGCAAAGGCTTTCGCGTCACCGTGAACTGCACCTTTTTTCAGGGCGAATCGGCAGAGGAAGCGGCGGATTTTTTTGATTTCGTCATGGGGCTGGGGGTGGAAGGCATCAATGTGTCGCCGGGATTCTCCTATGAACATGCGCCGCAGCAGGATGTTTTTCTGCAGCGCCAGACCACCAAACAGCTGTTCCGCGACATCTTCCGGCTGGGGCGTGAGCGTAAAGGTAAACAGCGCTGGGTGTTCAACCAGTCGAGCCTGTTTCTCGATTTTCTGGCCGGCAATCAGGACTATCAGTGCACCGCCTGGGGCAACCCCACCCGCAACATCTTCGGCTGGCAACGCCCCTGCTACCTACTGGTGGATGAAGGCTATGCGCCCAGCTTCAAATCGCTGATGGATGAGACTGACTGGAGCGCCTACGGCTCCGGCCGCAATCCCAAATGCGCCAACTGCATGGCCCATTGCGGCTATGAACCGACAGCCGTGAACGACGCCGTGTCGCATCCGCTCAAAACACTCTCCGTCGCCCTGCGCGGGCCACGCGTGGACGGGCCGATGACGCGGGATATGGCGTTGAACCTGGCCGCAAATAAAACCGCAGATGAACGCGGATGAACACGGATGAAGTCAAAAACCGGAGCAAAACCGTAATGAATCACCTGACACACCGTGCAGCCGGGCTGCGGTTGGGCGTGATTGCCGGTCTGGCTGTGTTGATATTCGCCATGACGAGCGCGCTTGGGCAGGCGGCGACAGAGCCTGCGGAAAAACCTGCTGCGGTGATTCAGCACTTTCACGCTGCGCTGTTATCGGTGATGAAACAGGCCGACCGGCTCGGATTCCGGGGGCGCTATAAGAAGCTGGAGCCGCAAATACGCCGCACCTACGATCTGCCGCGGCTGGCGCGGCTCTCCATCGGACGCGGCTGGCGTCATTTGAGCGCCGATCAGCGTCATCAATTTATCGATGTTTTCTCTCGCCTGGTGATCGCCACCTACGCCAGTCGCTTCGACGGATACAGCGGCGAGCGATTTCAATACGTCTCCGAACAGCCGCTGAGCCACCATCGAATCGTGGCGCACACCCGGCTTGTTCGGCCCGATAACGATGCGGTGCAACTCGATTATATTCTGCGACAATCGCGCCGGGGCTGGCGCGTGATCAATGTGATCGCCGATGGCGTCAGCGACCTGGCCCTGAAACGGGCCGACTACGCCGCCGTGCTCAAAGCGCAGGGATACGATCCCCTGATCGATAAGCTGAGAGCAAAAATAGCGCAATACCACTGAGCCAACAATGATTTTGAGGATGATTTACCTGACGATGAAGGCACAATAGCGTCATCGAAGAAATAATGTTAACCAAATGGTAATGTTCCGAACATACTGTCGTAAGGCGGCGCAACTACTGTTGCGCGCATTTTTGCGCTTATGGAGATGTCAAAATGGGGGGAGTCCAACCGATGCAGTACGGTGTTAACGATGCATTCTGACTATCAGGCCGTGGCTCGCAGCAGGCAGCAGCAGGGCGATATGGATACGCGTCACGTTGCAGATAAGCTGAACAGGGCCGTCGAGCATGCCGCTCAGGCCATCGAAGCACTGCAGCATCAGGACGGCTACTGGAGCTTTGCACTGGAAGCCGACTGCACGATTCCCGCCGAATATATTCTGATGATGCATGTCACCGGTGAAATCGACGATGCCCTGCAGCATCGACTCGCCGCCTATCTGCGCAGCCGCCAGAACGACGAGGGCGGCTGGCCGCTCTACGCCAGCGGCAAGGCTGAGATCAGCTGCTCCGTCAAAGCCTACTATGCGCTGAAACTGGCCGGCGATGCGCCCGATGCGCCGCATATGGCCAGGGCCCGAAAGCTGATTCTCGCCATGGGCGGCGCGGCGCGATGCAATGTATTCACCCGCATCGAACTGGCCAAGTTCGAACAGATTCCGTGGCGCGGCGTGCCGTTCATGCCGGTTGAAATCATGCTGCTGCCGGAATGGTTCCCCTTTCACATCAGCAAAGTCTCCTAC
>JALUYG010000099.1 GCA_027013105.1 Mariprofundus sp. | reverse complement strand
TATTCTCCCTGAGTTGCCTGGTTGGTTTCGATATAAACTCCCAGCCTATGAATTCGGGCTGTAATTTCCAGCCGTTGTGTTCCCGCTGCCAATGGATCTGATCAAACCACTGTTGAAACAGAATAAGAAAAAATCTGAGGACTCATGATTTGAAGCGTTGTGAAGATGGTAAGGCATTAGCAGGCCGAGAGTTTGCAGAAGGAACTGGAGGAATATCTGAATAAAGCCACGGTGAACAAGCGAAAACACACCTAGAATTCAACCGCCATGCAGACTAGCTTGCGCCTCCTTTCAAACAGAGGAGAATCACATTGAGCAACAGTTTCGGCGCAAAAGACACATTATCGGTTGGTGATAAAACCTACACCTATTACGCTCTCAAGGCGGCGGGCGATGTGACGCACCTGCCCTATTCGATGAAAATTCTGCTGGAAAATCTGCTACGCCGCGAGGATGGCGAAGTGGTCAGCCGCGAGGATGTTGAAGCTATCATCAACTGGGATGCAGCGGCGAAGCCGTCCAGAGAGATCGCCTATATGCCGGCCCGCGTGCTGATGCAGGATTTCACCGGGGTTCCTGCCGTCGTTGATCTGGCCGCCATGCGCGATGCGGTAGTGGAACTGGGCGGCAAAGCCGATCAGATCAACCCGCTGGCGCCTGCTGAACTGGTGATCGATCATTCCGTGCAGGTGGATGCGTTCGGTTCCGACAGCGCCCTGGCCACCAACGCCGAAATAGAGTTTTCACGCAACCGCGAGCGCTATAACTTCCTGAAATGGGGTCAGAAAGCCTTTGATAATTTCAAGGTTGTGCCGCCGGACACCGGTATTGTGCATCAGGTTAATCTGGAGCATCTGGCGCGCACCGTCTTTGTAGACGATAATGGCTCCGATAACGATGGCGTCGCCTATCCCGATACGCTGGTCGGCACCGATTCGCACACCACCATGATTAACGGACTCGGCGTGCTCGGCTGGGGCGTGGGCGGCATTGAAGCCGAAGCAGCCATGCTCGGCCAGCCGATCTCCATGCTGGTGCCGAAAGTGGTCGGTTTTGAATTGACCGGCGCGCTGCCTGAAGGGGCGACGGCGACCGATCTGGTGCTGACGATCGTGGAGATGTTGCGCGCCCACGGCGTGGTCGGAAAATTTGTCGAATTTTATGGCAACGGACTCGATCACCTGCCGCTGGCCGATCGCGCCACTATCGCCAATATGGTGCCGGAATACGGCGCTACCTGCGGCATCTTCCCGATCGACGATGAAACCCTGAACTATCTGCGCCTCTCCGGCCGCTCCGAAGAGAATATCGCGCTGGTGGAGACCTATGCCAAAGCACAGGGCATGTTCCGCGACGAAGCGGTCACTGCGACCTACAGTGAAACCCTGAGTCTGGACATGTCCACGGTCGTGCCGTCGATTTCCGGCCCCAAACGGCCGCAGGATCGCATTGCCCTGTCCGACTCGAAAAACAGTTTTGCTGACGCCGTGAAGAACATCAAATCGGAAGCCGGCCTGAACTCGCATGCGGTGAACACGACCATCAACGGCAACGATGTGACGATTGACGATGGCGCAGTGGTCATTGCCGCCATCACCTCCTGCACCAACACATCCAATCCGTCCGTCATGCTCGGCGCCGGTCTGGTCGCCAAAAAAGCGGCGGCGCTGGGCTTAAGCGCCGCGCCGTGGGTCAAAACCTCGCTCGGCCCCGGTTCGCTGGTGGTGACCGAATATCTGCAGGGTGCGGGATTGATCGAGCCGTTGAAACAGCTCGGCTTCCATGTTGTCGGTTACGGCTGCACCACCTGCATCGGCAACTCCGGGCCGCTGCCGGCGGAAGTTTCTACAGCGATTGCCGAAGGCGATCTCTCCGTCTGCGCGGTGCTGTCCGGCAACCGCAACTTTGAAGGCCGGGTGCATGCCGAAGTGCGCATGAACTATCTGGCCAGCCCGCCACTGGTGGTGGCCTACGCTATTGCCGGCACAATGAATATCGATCTCTACAATGAGCCTCTCGGCAAGAGTTCGGATGGGGATAATGTCTATTTGAAAGATATCTGGCCGACACAGGCGGAAGTTGCTGCTGCCGTAGCCGGCCTGTCGCGGGAGCAATTCACCAAATCCTATGCCGATGTCTATGCCGGCGATGCCAACTGGAAGCAACTGGCTGCGCCTGAAGGCGAATGTTTTGCATGGGAGGATGATTCCACCTACATCCAGAACCCGCCCTATTTCGTCGGCATGAGCAAGACAGCAGGCAGCATCGGCGACATCGAGAATGCCCGCGCTCTGGCGCTACTGGGCGATTCGGTGACAACCGATCACATCTCACCTGCCGGCGCCATTAAAGCCGACTCTCCGGCCGGTCTGTATCTGCGTGAACACGGCGTCGAACAGAAAGATTTCAACTCCTACGGCTCACGGCGCGGCAATCATGAAGTGATGATGCGCGGCACCTTCGCCAATATCCGCCTGCGCAACCAGTTGGCGCCGGGCACCGAAGGCGGCGTCACTGTGCATCTGCCGGACGGGGAGCAGATGAGCATTTACGATGCGGCCATGCAGTATCGGGATGCGGGCGTGCCGGCCATTGTCATCGCCGGCAAGGAGTACGGCTCCGGCTCTTCGCGCGACTGGGCGGCCAAAGGCCCGGCATTGCTGGGCATTCGCGCCGCCATTGCCGAGAGCTACGAGCGCATCCACCGTTCCAACCTGGTCGGCATGGGGATTCTGCCGCTGCAATTTACCGAGGGTGAATCGGCTGCCTCGCTGGGGCTGACCGGTCGTGAACTGTTCAGCATCACCGGCGTTGAAGAGGGCGCGCGCCAGGTCACCGTGACGGCGGACGACAAATCGTTCACCGCCATTGTGCGCATCGATACGCCCAAAGAGTGGGACTACTACCGCCACGGCGGCATCCTGCAATATGTCCTGCGCCAGCTGGCCGGTTCGTAGCCATTAAGAACAAGCAGCAACCACCGAATATTTGTTTTATCTGTGTTCATCTGCGTTTATCTGCGGCTTCATGGTTTTGGCTGACAGTGAAACAACCTTTTGGAACCACGGATGAACA
>JALUYG010000098.1 GCA_027013105.1 Mariprofundus sp. | reverse complement strand
GCGCACGCCAAGATACGTTTCGATATCGGCGGCCGATAACGATAGCTGAGAAACTGCGCCGCCCTCCTGCGGCTGACCAACAAACTTACGCGCCGCCTTGCGACACAACTTGGCCAGACAGCGCGACAGCCCGCGCACGCCCGCCTCCCGCGTATAGTAACGGACAATCTCAGTCAGCGCCGAATCATCCAACTGCAACTGCGCCGTCTTCAAACCATGGTTGCGCCGCTGTTTGTCCAGCAGATAACGGCGCGCAATTTCCAGCTTTTCGTGCTCGGTATAGCCGGAGATATGGATGATCTCCATACGATCCAGCAGCGGGCCGGGAATATTCAGGCTGTTGGCCGTGGTAATAAACATCACCTCGGAGAGATCGTAATCCACCTCCAGATAGTGATCGTTAAAGCTGTGGTTCTGTTCGGGATCGAGCACCTCAAGCAGCGCCGAAGCCGGATCGCCGCGAAAATCGGCCCCCAGCTTATCGATCTCATCGAGCAGGAACAGCGGGTTTCGGGTCGCCGCCTTCTTCATCGACTGGATCACCTTGCCCGGCATCGAACCGATATAGGTGCGCCGATGGCCGCGAATCTCCGCCTCGTCGCGCACGCCGCCCAGACTCATGCGCACATATTGACGTTTGGTGGCGCGGGCGATCGATTTGGCCAGCGATGTCTTGCCCACCCCCGGCGGGCCGACGAAGCAGAGAATCGGCCCTTTCATTTTTCGCACCAGCCTCTGCACGGCCAGATGCTCGATAATGCGCTCCTTGACCTTCTCCAGACCGTAGTGATCTTCGTCGAGTACGCGCCCGGCGACATCGATATCCTTGCTGGTTCTGGAGCGCTTTTTCCATGGAATATCGATCAGCCAGTCGAGGTAGTTGCGCACCACCGTCGCTTCCGCGCTCATCGGCGGCATCATCTTCAACCGCTTGAATTCCGCTTCGGCCTTCTCTCTGGCCTCGTTGCTTAAACCCAGCGTCTGAATCTTCTTTTCCAGTTGCTGCAGATCATCGGCGGCATCGTCATCGCCGAGCTCTTTCTGGATGGCTTTCATCTGTTCGGACAGATAATAGTCGCGCTGGCTCTTCTCCATCTGGCGCTTGACCCGGCTGCGGATGCGCTTGTCCACCTGCATCAGCTCCATCTCATTTTCCATCAGCCCGTAGAGCCGCTCCAACCGATCCATCACACCGGCCATCTCCAGCAGCTCCTGCTTATCTTCCACCTTCAGGTTCAGGTGGGCGGCAATGGTATCCGCCAGCTTGTCCACTTCATCGACAGCCGCAACCGACACCATCACTTCCGGTGGCAACTTCTTGTTCAGTTTGACATAGGATTCGAACTTCTGAACCAACGAACGGGCGACGGCATCGAGCTCACGTTCATCATTGGCCGCTTCGGGCATCGGCCGGTAGCTGGCGCTCAGGTAGTCGCCGGCATCGCTGATATCGTCGATCAGCGTCCGCGCGCCGCCCTCCACCAGCACCTTGATGGTGCCGTCCGGCAGCTTCAACAGTTGCAGAATAGCGCCGACAACGCCCACTGCATAAAGATCGTCCGGAGCCGGATCATCCATCGTCGCATCTTTCTGCGTCACCAGCAGAATCTGCTTATCCGAAGCCATCACCTCTTCCAGCGCCCGCACCGACTTGTCGCGCCCGACAAACAGCGGCACAATCATGTGGGGAAATACGACGATATCGCGCAGCGGCAATACCGGCAGCACGCCGGCATGCGCCATCACTACGTTGTCCATGTCGTTATTATTCCATTCAGCCACAATAAGCTCCTGTTATATTAGAAAAAGCCTTCACCGCAGAGTACGCAAAGTTTCGCAGAGAGGTTGATATAAAACAGGGTCAGGAGGCAGCTTCCAGTTTTTGCTCGCCATCACCCTTGAACACCAGTACAGGCTTGGCGCTGCCTTCCACCGCTTCGCGATTGACGACGCATTTTTCCACCCCTGTCATGGTGGGGATATCGTACATCACATCCAGCATCACCGATTCCATAATCGCTCTTAGGCCTCGCGCGCCGGTTTTGCGCTCAATGGCTTTCTCGGCAATCGCTTCAAGCGCATCATCGGTAAACGACAACTCAACGCCGTCATAGGCCATCAGGGCGGCATACTGCTTAACCAGCGCATTTTTCGGTTCGGTCAGAATTTTCAACAGCGCCGCCTTATCGAGATGACTCAAGGTCGCCACTGCAGGCAGACGCCCGACCAGTTCCGGGATCAGACCATACTTGATCAGATCTTCCGGCTCCACCTGACTCAAGATGGCGCCGATATCTTTCTCATCATCCGCTTCAACCTGCGCCCCGAAACCGATGGAGCGCGGTTTGCCCTTGGCCTCGATCAGCTTTTCCAGGCCGGCAAAGGCGCCGCCCAGCACAAACAGGATATTGGTGGTGTCCACCTGCATGAATTCCTGCTGCGGGTGCTTGCGCCCGCCCTGCGGCGGCACTGCCGCCACGGTGCCTTCGATCAATTTCAGCAGCGCCTGCTGCACCCCTTCGCCGGAGACATCGCGGGTGATCGACGGCCCTTCCGCCTTGCGCGAGAGTTTATCCACCTCGTCAATATAGACGATGCCGCGCTGCGCCTTGTCAACATCATAATCCGCCGCCTGCAGCAGCTTCAGAATAATATTCTCGACATCCTCACCCACATAGCCCGCCTCGGTCAGCGTGGTGGCGTCGGCCATCACGAACGGCACATCGAATACGCGCGCCAGCGTCTGCGCCAGCAGGGTTTTGCCGCAGCCCGTCGGGCCGAGCAGCAGCACATTGGACTTGGATATCTCCACTTCGTTTTTTTCATTGTGCTCAATTCGCTTATAGTGGTTGTAGACCGCCACCGACAACAGTCGCTTGGGCCCCTCCTGACCAATCACATAATCATCGAGGAACGCCTTGATCTCGGCCGGACGCGGCAGACCGGTTTCGGCCTTATCCTCTTTCTGTTCGCCCGACAGCTCTTCAACAATAATCTCATTGCACAGCTCGATGCACTCATCGCAGATAAACACCGTCGGCCCGGCAATCAGTTTTTTCACATCGTGTTGCGACTTGCCGCAAAACGAGCA
>JALUYG010000097.1 GCA_027013105.1 Mariprofundus sp. | reverse complement strand
CTGCCACGTAACCGGGGCCACCATGATAACGATTATCATTTGCGAATGGGGGCGGTCATGAATGGTTTAACACAACTGAAAGGTATCAGAGCTATCGCACTGCTGGCCGTTCTGGCCTTCACCTGCCAGGCCTCGGAGGGGGAGGCGAAAAAAATATATTCCCCCGTGGTGGAGAAAGGTGCTTTAGAGCTTGCGTATCTTGGGTTACGAATTTTAACGACCATCAGCCATATCAAATCCCGTTCCCTGCGTGTCTGTGAATGGCTGCGTTCACCATGCCAGATCTCATGGCGTTTCCTCAAGCTTATTCCATGGCAAGCTCCCAAGCAGTTTGGCCATGCCGCAAAAGCCGGTTGCACCGGATACGGTGAGCCCTGCTCCAACCAGGACAGCGAGCCAGGCCACTTCCGGTTTCCAGAACAGCGCCCCCAGCGCCCCTGTTAGCGCCAACGCGCCTGCAACCAGATGCACCTGACGCATAATGGGGAACATGCCGGGGGTTTTGGTGACGGGCAGGGCTGCACTCCTCCAGGCCAGCAACCCGCCCATGATATTGATGGTGTTGCTGTAACCGTGGCTGCGCAGATATTGCTGTGCCAGCTCCGAACGACGGCCCGAACGGCAAATCAGGTATATTTCCTCATCACGAGGCAGATCAAGATGTTCTATGAATTCATTTGGATGGTTGCGCAACATGGCAATATCCGGGCGCTCCGATGCATATTCGGCGCTGGTGCGAACATCAACAATATATGACGCCTTGCCTTGATGAATCCGCTCATTGAGTTCCTGTACAGTAATTTGCATGGACTAAATACTCCTGTTTTTTATACTCAGACAGTCAAGATAATCATGGTGGGGAGAGCCATATTTGGCGATTGCACAACAGTGCATGACCATCTTAATCCTGTGAATGTAACGTCGCATAAAAATCCACATCGCGGTGTGAATGGAAGCGACGGATGGTTTCCGGGATATTGCCGGTGAAGCGCGGATCTTCCGGCCTGGGATGTGATTCCACGTAAGCGGCGATATCCCAGGCATCCTGCGTATTCAGGCTGTTGCCTGCACCGTACGGCATATTGGCCTTAATAAAAGCGGCCGCTTTGTCGATGCGGTGCATCCCGGCGCCCCAGTTAAAGGAGTGCGCGCCCCACAACGGAGGAAACAACACCTTTTTACTGCGCACCTTGCCCTGTCCATCCTGCCCGTGACACAGTGCGCAGCGCATACGAAACAGGCGGGCGCCGCGCAGTTTGTCGGGCGGCAGCGCAGCCTTCGTGATCGATGGGAAGCCATGTGCAATCGGTTTTGCCCCGATTGTTTGTCCTCTTGCCAGCCAGTGAATATACGCAATCAAATCGACCATGGTGTGACTGTTTGGCGGCGGCGGCGCACCGTTCAGGCTATAACGAAAGCAGCCCTGAATGCGCATCGCCAGGGTGTTGACGCGATGGTTTTTCTTACGATACAGCGGGTAGCGGATGGCTGCCGCCCACATCGGCGCAGCGGTGGCCAGCCGGCCACGATTGAGGTGGCAATGAACGCAGCTCAAACGGGCGTTTTTACCGACATATCGGCTGGCCTGCTCAGGCGTATTCATAAAAATTTGTTCGCCGTGCCGGATCGCTTCCGCCAGCGGTCTGGATTCCGGCAGAGCTGCTGAAGCAGGCGCGATTTTTCTGCGTTTCTTAATGGCGGCATGGCTTGCGACTTCGCCGCTGTTCTCTTTTTTCAGGCTTGAAACTGCTGTCCCGTTCAGCGCTGACAGGGCTTTGGCAAGATCGTTAATTTCCTGATCCGAAAGTTGACCGGCGACATTGGACATGATGCCCGCAGGTGGGTTGGGTGGCGTTTTCAACGCCTTGAACCAGCGCAGACGTTTGGCGATATAGCCGCGCTGCTGACCGGCCAGTGCAGGAATTTCATCGCCGTCGCCCATAAGCGCGCCGGCATGGCAGTCAATGCAGGCCGGAACATTGCGAGACCAGTCGCCCTCTGTGAGCAGTTTCAATGTCGGTGATTCAATGCGTGGCGTGCGGGATGGCAGTCGGGGCTTCAGAGCGGCAATCCATGCTGCAACCTGGCGCATGGTTGTTGCATCCAGGTGCTTCGCTACGTTTTCCATGATGCGGCTTTGCCTTGCGCCGCTGGAGAAATCGTGCAGTTGCCGAACAATATAGGCGTGGCCAAGCCCCGCCAGCCTTGGCCCCATGCCGCCTCGGGCCTGAGAGCCGTGACACCCCGCACAGGCCGGAATGCCATGGCCGCCGTGTTGAAAAATAGCCATGCCCTGTTGTTGATCGCTGCTTGCTGCTGCATGGGCCAGTGCAGGGGCGGCGGCCAGCATCATGCCGGCCGCCCACGCTCCGATGCGAGGCATGCTCATGGTCTGGATCCCGTCACCGGCAGAAAACCGTAATGCTGATAGATTGCCTGCCCTTCAGGGCCGGTCAGAAAACGGAGAAACGCCTCGGCTGCTTTGGCGTGAGGCGCATTGCGCATAATCCCCGCGGCATAGGTGACCGTATGATTCTGATTATCCGGCAGCGTCACCATGCCGACGGGATGGTCGGGAAGTTGGCTGTGGAAGCGCGCCTCGGTGAACCATACTGCACCGGCATCACACTGTTTCCGCATTATCGCCAATGGCGTTTGGCGGTGATGAATCCGGGTTAGATAAGTGGTTCCCTGTTGAACTTTGGCGTCATAGATGATCCGTTCCAGCTTTTTGCCGCCGGCCTGGATGATGGCAGGAATAATCGCATGCTCGGCAATGCCTTCGGTTTTCGGGTTGGGCATGCACAGGCGCACATTTCGGCGCGCCAGATCCTGCCAGCCGGAAATATGCAAAGGGTTTCCCTTGTAGGTCATGATGGCCAGGCGGTTGCGCGCATAATCCGCCGTTTGTGAGAACCAGCCGCGTTGATTGAATTGACGGATTCGCCCATGACCGGCGGTAAAAATATCCGGCTTCAATGCGATGCGCATATTGCCCATCACCAGTCCGCCTTCCTTGATCTGACGCGCCAGAATGCCGGGCGGCAATGTTTCGGCGAATATATGTTGATAGCGAGGGTGCGAACGCCGGAATGC
>JALUYG010000096.1 GCA_027013105.1 Mariprofundus sp. | reverse complement strand
CCCTGCCCAGACGTGCCGGATTATTATTATCATAGCCGGTTGGAATAATCAGGAATGCTTCCCATGCAGCTGTGTTATTATGGTTGAGCCTTGTGCGCACACCAAGCTCTATATCGCCTAGTCCGGAGGCTGGACCACCCAATAATGTCTGGGCCGGCCGTCGAACCACGCCCGTTGTTGGATTGATCCTTGCAGGAATATTAGTCTGACCACAATGGCGGTAGGCTAACGTCGCCGTGGCATAAATCGTATGGAAGTATGAGTATCCATATTCGTACCCCTCCACCAGGTCGAGGTTTCTGCGCTTGCAGATCGAAGGGATTTTTTTTCGTTGCACATCCCAGCGGGTGTTACCTCCGGCAAAACTTAAATCAGAGATATAGAGGTTCTCGCCCTGCTGCAGCATACCGACCCCCGCATATGCCGATGAAACAGTCAGCAATCCGGCAAGCCCTGCCAGCACAGCCCATATTCCGGCCAACACTCGATTTCCTTTCAGGTGTATGAATATTTGCATTGCTTGCATCCTCTTTTTCCTTTCACGCTCACGCCCCCCAATATCGCCGAATGATCAGTTCAGCCGGTTTATGCTGTGGCGTGTAATCCGTATCATGTCGGCCACCCGCCTGATTGTCGCTGTACCATGCCCAGATAAAGACGCCGTTCACCCACGGTTGACCAAGCGCTGTCAACCACAGTTCGAGAGCATCGCGCTGCAGCTGCAAATCCACCGCGGCATACTTCAAGCCCTGCCATGCCCACGGCTTTTCAAATGCCCCCCTGGCTGACGGCATGCCAATTTCCAGCACCCACAACGGCTTGCCTAAACGCTCAGTTACCTGCCTGAGCCGATCAACCACGGCCAAAATGTGCGCCTGCATCTCTGCCCGATCACCCGACTTTCCCAGTGACGGATAGAGCGTCAGCGCAACCACATCCAGTTCGGACCAGTTCCCAAACCGTTTCACCCCCTCGATGTTATGGGCCGCATAGGTGAGCACGCCACCGAAGTGCGAGCGCACTCTGCTGATCAGGCCAGACCAGTCAACATGGCCGGACGCTCTGAACAGCTCTGTACCAATGACAAAACCATCCACCCCCTGTTCGGCGGCAAATCGTGCAAATCTGACAATTTCATGTGAATAATGGCGAAACCAGGCTTTCCATAGCGCCGGCTGATCAAATGCGACTTCTCCCGCCCACGAGTTATGCACCAGCAACTGAGGTTTAAAAATCACCTTCATGCCGCCAGCATGCGCATAAGCGATAACCGACCGCAACTGTCTCAGTGTAACAGCATCTGAACGACGCACCATCACCGAATCAGGCCTGTTCTGCTCAAGAAATGCAATCACAACAACAGCGTTCCCGCCAAGTGCTGCCATATGCCTGAACGAATGCTTTGCCGCCGGTTGATCCCACGCCACATGCTGATGTTGCAACAGGTTAAAACCACGAAGCTGGGTCGAACTATTCAGGTCGATACCTGTCGAAGAAGCGCAACCTGCCAGCACAACAGCGGCCAGCATCGATAGCAGCCTTAATACAGACCCTCCAGGTATGCATTCAGGCATGAGTTCGCCGGTACACTCGCCACCCCAATGCGTCATAGATGCGTTCAAAGCCTTTTACACCATGATCATACAGCAATGGATGGCGAAGATTGATCTTATCCATCCTGCCTCGAATCGTTTCAGGATCGGGAACAGCGATCAGATTCACAGAAGGGATACGCTCACGCATGCGCATTTTGAATTCAGGAGAAAAAGAGAGCAGCAGCCCCTTGGCATCGCCTCGGGCGACAATCACTTTATAGGCACTTCGTTCATAAATCATCGTCGGCTGCCTGTGCGCTTTCAACCACAACCCAAGCTGCAAATCACCATCCTGGGCGGGCGCCACAGCAAGCTTCTCCCCTTCCAGCGCCCTGACCCATTGCTGCATCTCCGGATTACCGGCCTGCATAAACAGCCACCAGCCGCCAACCACACTCACCAGCATGAATAGCAGCAACAGCACAAATTCTCTTGTTGTCTGCATTTTCACATAAGTTAGCTCGGCCAATAAGCCGGAACTGATCAATGCCAGAATCTGAAACGGATGTGTCAGATAGTTCTGGCTGGTCGCAATGGCAATAGCGACCAGCGGGTGAATCAGCAACACAAATGTAGCACGGAAACGGTAGCTGTTACGGATTGTATCGAGCAACAAATAGACAGATACCGGATAGGCAATCAGCATGTAGCCGGTCGCCATCAGCAAAGGCTTGAAAAACTGACCGCCATAATTCATCAACCACGGATAATCATTAATGTGTAGCATGCCGCCCAGAAAGGCGGAATTTGAATCAGTAATAAAATTCAGGAAAGAGCCTTCAAAAATCCAGTTCATATAGGCCCATGTTCCGATTCCAAAAGCAAATGGCGTACCAACAATCAGGTACAGACTCATGGGCGATACCATCAGAGTTCGCACCGGCGCCACCACCACCATCAATGGCAGCAACGCCACAAAAATAAAGATCGCCGAACCGTCAATATAGAAAAAGAACAAAAAGACAGTGGCCAGCATAATATAGGAGTGCAGGTCGTGTTCGGTGATCACGTGCTGCACAGCGCGATACAGTACATAAAATGCAACCATGCTCAATGCAATATGCCCTCCGGAGGTGGCCGCCCATAAAATGGCCGGGTGCGCCAGCATCAGCACCAGCATGATTGTGATCCTGCTACGGCTTGTTTCAACCTCTTTAATATCACGAAGCCACAGGTATAGCAATACCCCGATGGCAATTATAGAAACCAGGTAGGGCGCAGCGCCGCGATCAAGCCCCGGTATATAGTAAAATGGGATCAACAGGTACAGGGGAATATGGGGAGTCAGGAAGGTTAAATTTTCCAATAGGATGTGGGGTGCCCCCAGCGCCGAGATCACCTGAGCCCACCGTTCTGTTGCAGCATTCAGGGTAAACCCGTGCGATAAAACCCAAACCGTACCCACCCCCAGCAGGCCGATAGATAACAGCAACAACACTTTGCCGCCAAACTCGCTGCGCGGTGTAGAAGATGCAACAGTCACCTGATCAGGCCCCAGAAAGGC
>JALUYG010000095.1 GCA_027013105.1 Mariprofundus sp. | reverse complement strand
GCGTATTGATGCAGGGGGATCAGTCGATTCCGGCCATGCACGCCTGTCAATCCGACTGGATCAGCCGCTGCTGTCACTGGCTCGATGCCACGCTGACGCACTGGCGCGACGATGAACAGTGCAGCTATCATGATCTGGCGCCGCTTTTTGAGATATGGTTTCAGCTGGATCCGGCTTCGGAGCGCTGCTGCTTGCAGCGCATGCGTGAATTGCAGGGCGAGGGCTACAGTGTTGATGCCCGCCGCATCTATTTCGACTGGGTGCAGCTCATCAAAGAGTGCTATGGCATGAATCCATCGGCGCAGGCAGTGGCGCTGGCCAACAAAGTGAGCAAACTGGCCTGATTCAAGCCGTTTTTCTTTCCAGAAACCGAATGCGATATTCATGATCTTCCATATTGGAACCAATCGTATCAATATTGGCAGATAATTTTGTGCTCACACCCTGAATTTCTTTGAGCGCGTCATGGGTGCCGATTTGTTATACTGGCATCACGCATTTAATGAATAAGTTTAGTCAATAGCTATTGACTAAACTTATTCATTCCATAATATGCATGATATGGATTACCGTTTATTGCCGCATAATCAACATTGGCATTCGCCTGAAAAATTCCCGTTGCTTGATCCTAACCTGATCAAACTTGCTACCTCGCCATTGGTGCATCAACCCGGTATTTTACAACAACTACCCTTGGATATTCCGGGAATATACAGCCTTACAGGCGGGCGACAGGTTGGTAAAACAACGATGTTGAAGCAGTGGATGCAGCAATTGCTGGAAGGTGGTGTTGCCCCGAAAGCGATAGCCTATATGACAGGTGAATTGATTGATGATCACCATGCTTTGCTGAATATGATCTTTTCACTCCGTGAAGAGATGCAAACAGATGGTATTCACTTCCTCATCATTGATGAGGTGACATATATTCGTGACTGGGACAAAACTGTAAAATTTCTGGCCGATAGCGGGCAAACTGAAAACATGGTACTGCTGTTGACCGGTTCGGACAGCGTGCTTATTCAACAAGCCAGAACACGCTTTCCGGGCAGGCGTGGCATGGCAGATCAAGTTGATTTTCATCTTTACCCTTTAAGTTTTCGAGAAACAGTCAACCTGAAACATGGATATAAGCTGGTTGAAGAAAAACTGGCAACAGATTCGAGCGCATTTCTGAAACATGAGCTTCTGGCCTATATGGAGCATGGCGGTTATCTGACTGCCATCAATGATATGGTCATGCATGAACGCATTTTGCCAGCCACATTGCGCACATATGCCGATTGGATTCGTGGCGATATGTTGAAACATGGCAAGCAGGAACATTATTTGCGCGAGATCCTTTCCGGGGTGATCAAGCGCTACAGTTCGCAGCTAAGCTGGAATGCATTATCGCGGGATTTGTCTATAGATCATCCGAAAACTGTATCGGATTATATTGATCTGCTGGCATCCATGGATGCGTTGTTTGTTCAGCATGCGCTTCAGATGGATAAACTGATCGCGGCTCCGAAAAAGTCGCGCAAGGTGATGTTTACAGATCCTTTTATATTGCATGCTGCCAGATCATGGTTGCAGGCTGATACACAACCCTATGAGACGATGATAAAGCCCCTTGTCGCCGATGCAGAGTGGCGAGGTAAACTTGCTGAATCCATTGTGGTCAATCATTTCTCACGTTTACACCCCACCTATTATATCAAAACAAGTAAGGGTGAAGTGGATATAGCCATCGTCCATGGGCGCAACATTTGCCCTATTGAAATTAAATGGACATCGCAGTTGCGCAGCCAGGATTTAAAGTTGGTTCGTCAAATGCCGCATGGCCGGGTATGGGCGAATGTGTCCGGGCAGTTTGATCTTGATGGCATGATGATCGAGCCGCTGCCTTTGGCGCTGTATCATATTGAGGCGAATCATGCATTTAAAATTGCATGACTTTTGACCATAGCGTCTGCTATTTCCACACTTTTTCCGTTTAGCAAAGCGAATCAAGAGCTTGCGCTATGTGGGCGCTACCTACCAACTGAATATCTTGTGCGGTTGGTTTAATCGTCAAAACCCTGGCCACAAATCAATAGCGCAGCAGCAGTGTCATTACGGAATCATCCGGCAACCGCTCTGCATCATACAGCGGGCCGTTAATCACCTGAACCGTATCCCCCTGCAATACCAGATGAAAGGTATCGGCGAAAGCGCCCTCCAGTGAGATCAGGAAGGGCGTGGTGGCCGGCAGATGTAGCTGCGCCAGAATGGCGGCGATGATCTGTTTTTGCACGGCGCTGCCATTGTCGCCCGCTTCACTGGCCGAGAGATAGCGTGTCGGATCGTGGCGACCCATCTGCTCAGGTTGCGCAGGGTGGTCATGCTCATCGCCGACAATCACCACCTTGATCTTGTGCGTGGATGGTACGGTGATAGCTGAAACCCGCATCGCCGCATGGGTTGATGCAGCAAAAGCCTGCACGGGCATCCATCCCGCGCAGGCCAGTATCAATAGGATTGATTGCAATGCTTTCAGTTTATCGCTCCGTCATGGTGCTGAAG
>JALUYG010000094.1 GCA_027013105.1 Mariprofundus sp. | reverse complement strand
TGCCTCACTGGGCTGCGCTCACCTTCAGCAGCAGCTTCTGGATGATCGCCTGTATGTGGATTTTTGTCGGCGCCTATGCGGGGCTGGAGTTTACCTGCACACGGCGCATCACCATTGCATACTGCACGCTCTCGACCATTGCCGTGTTTGTATTGCCGCAGCGTTATCTGTTTGACGGGCTAGTGGTCGCTTATCTTCCCCTGACGATACTGGGAGGATGGATGCTGTTTCTGCTGGCCAGGCGCAGGGTGAAACACCCCACCTTTGATACATTTATACTGTTCACCTCCATCACGCCTATTGCCGGCCTTGGCACGCATGACTGGTTTAATCTTGCTTTCCATCAGCAGCGCCCCTATCTGATGCATTATTCCGCGCCGTTTATTTTTTTACTCATCGGCTGGGCTCTGGTCAGGCGTTTCAAACAAGCAGTTCAGGAGGCGGATACGCTCAATCGGGAACTGGAAGAGAGGGTTGCAAAGCGGGAATCTGATCTCAAACAGGCGTTTGAGACCATCCATACCCTTGAAAAAGACAGGGCGCTGAAGGATGAGCGGGAGCGCATCATGCGCGATATCCACGATGGCGTTGGCGGGCAACTGGTTTCGGCGCTGGCCATGATGGAAAACAGCGAGGGCGCGAACAAATCAGTGGCGGATACCCTTCTCTTTGCGCTCGACGACCTGCGCCTGATTATCGATTCGCTGGCGCCTGAGGAAGAGGGGTTGCCGGAACTCTTGACCATGTTCAAATATCGCTACGAGCCCAAGCTGAAAGAGCACGGCATCACGTTAAAATGGAATCAGTCAGAGTTGCCGGTTCTGGCTGAATTTACGCCTGAGCATAGTTTGCAGTTGCTACGCATCATTCAGGAGGCATTTACCAATATTCTCAAGCATGCAGATGCCAGCCGTATCGTTGTTGATATTTCGCAATCTTCAGTCGAAGGCGAACGCCTCGCATCTATTACGATTTGTGACGATGGCAAAGGCTTCCCTGCCGAACTGGCGAAAGGGGGGCGTGGTTTAAACAATATGCAGCGCCGGGCGAGAGACATCGGCGTGAAAGTCGAATGCTTTAATCAGCAAAAAGGAGCCTGCGTACGCATCTGTTTGTCGGCTCGATAACTGATCGGCATACCCAGTTCTGGGGATATACGCGCCTGTAAGGAAAAATATGATGTCGGTGTGAATATCCTGCGCATCAACCACGCCATCTGCATTAGCCTGTTCATCACAGCGCTTCTGCTATCAAGCCTGGCGATTGCCAGCCCCAGAATCACTTCTGTGTCGCCATCTTCCGTGACAGCTGGCGGGTTGATTAAGCTGGCCGGTTCCGGCTTCGGCGCGGCAGCGGGGAAATCGGAAGTGGTCGCCGATTACGGGCGCGGTTTTTTCTATGCGCTGGCGCCAACCGCATGGAGCAACAGCAGCATCACAGTGGGCGTCCCCGATTTGGGCAAGCGCTTGCGGATTAAGCTGCGCGTTATTGTCGAAGGGCGGAGCAGCCGGCCTGTTGTCGTCACGATCAAACCCGACATCAGAGGCGTTGTGCATGCTGAACGCAAAAAGCACCAGCTAAGCGTCGGCGACAAGGGCGAGGATATATTCAGGGTGATCAATCGTTCGCCAGGCTGTGGAAATGTCGGCGAACGCTTCGATCATGCAGAAATTATCTATGTTAAAAAGCGCTTTGCCGAGGCGCAGTTCGTTGCGCTGCCAGCCAGAGGCTGCAGCCGCTGCGGGGCGATCAAAGTGCGCTGGTACAACGAGCCGACCGGCAAGTTGCAATATCGGCTGAAAATATTCGAACGTCAGGTTGAAGGAATATGCCAACAAAGGGTGCGGCATCATTGAAAATAGCCTCCAAACTGATTTTCTGTATACCCAGTTTTGGGGATAGCCATTTTCTCTGTAATAGACTTGACTTCGTAAGCGGTCCAGTTACAGGTGAACATCAATATGAAAGGAGAGATAATGATGAATATGAGAATAACAGAAAAATATACCGACGGTTTAAACGCTAATGGTCGTTGCTTGTGTAGAAATTCCTGGCATTCAAATCGAATCTTCATTCACCTTTTGGTTTTATTCGTTTTTGCGACCCTTGCTTGTACATCAAGCTATGCGGGTTCAGTAGGTAAGCCAACTTCAGTCAACCTCATTGATCATCCGGCGGTGGTTGTCAATGCAACTATTTCCTCTCGACTTAGACGGGGAAGGCCCTTCACCCTATCTGTCAGGGCGGTAGATGATCATGCTGTAACCGGCATTGAAGTCAGTTACTTGGGACGAACACAGGTATTTAATTCCACAGGAAGTGGAAAAGCTCAGGAAAACTTTACGGTAGGGCTTATTGCTCCCATGAATGGGAAGCATCCAATTAAGATAACAGCTCTGGATTCCAGCAAGACAAAAGGTCGTGCTACAACAGTCATCGTGGATGTAATTGCTGCAATGACTAACAGAGCCAGAGCAGCAGCTCAGGCCAGGGCCAGAGCAAGAAAGGAGGCCAAGGCAAGAGCGCACGCCAGAGCAAGAGCGGAGGCCAGAGCAAGAAAGGAGGCCAAGGCAAGAGCGCACGCCAGAGCAAGAGCGGAGGCCAGAGCAAGAAAGGAGGCCAGGGCAAGAGCGCACGCCAGAGCAAGAGCGGCAGCGCAGGCCAGAGCGAGAGCCCAAGCAGAAGCGCAAGCCAGAGCGAGAGCCCAGGCAGCGCGATTAGAAGCTTTAGCCAAAGCGAGAGAAGGTCAGTCCAGGGCGCGAGCAGAAGCGCAAGCCAGAGCAGAGCGACTCAGAAGAGAAAGAATTAGAAGAGTAACAACACAGCCGAAAGCAAGAGGGGCGGTACATGCGAGCGCTATAGCAGAGGCACAGGCCAAAGCCAGAGCAAGGGGGAGATCCCCAGTATATGCGAAAGATAAGTCAGCAACCATGCAGCCAGCAATTATGGCAGCACAAGCCAGGGCCGAAGCGGCTGCACGGGCAAAGGCCAGGGCCAAAGTCAAAGCTGCAATGGCCAGGTAAAGTTTTTCAGCGAGTAGGTAATATGGGGTTGACATATTTATTGGATATAAAAAAGGGGAGATGATGGAAACCAAATATGGCATGACACTAGTGTCCCAACGTT
>JALUYG010000093.1 GCA_027013105.1 Mariprofundus sp. | reverse complement strand
GTACTGGCGAGTCAGGGTCGCAAATGGAAGCCGGTGGCGGTGCAACAGGTGCAGGATCGCACCGGCAAGACGCTGCACCGCGCTGTGGCCGGAACACGCTGTCAGCTCTGCCATGCCGATCCGGTGATGGGGGTGAATGACGCCATGCAGCCGGCCGAACAGACAGTCGATCCGGTCAATGCATTTCTGATCACCAATATGATGAAGGGCGTGATTGAACACGGCACCGGCCGCCGGGCCAGAGCGCTGGGGCGGCCGGCGGCGGGTAAAACCGGCACCACCAACAAGCAGGTGGATGCATGGTTTATGGGCTATACGCCACAGATTCTTACCGGCGTCTGGACAGGCCGGGATACGCCCACGCCGATGGGGCGCCATGAAACCGGCGCCAGAGCCGCGCTGCCCACATGGCTGGAGGCGATGCAGGCTTTTCACAAGGGCAAGCCGAAAAAAGATTTTCAGCCGCCAGAAGGCATTGAGTGGGTGGCGATTGATCCCAAAACCGGCCTGCTGCCCGGCCCGGATAGCGATGATATTTTCCTCGAAGCTTTTCGCGACGGCACCGCCCCGACGAAGGAATCACCCGCAACGACAGACGAACAGGACGACAAGAATTCAGGATTCTTTGGCTTGGGGATGTAGGATCAGGCGTGAAGAGTCAGGAGTCAGGAGCGGGCTTTACCCCTCACCCCTTACGCCT
This sequence comes from Mariprofundus sp., assembly GCA_027013105.1. Lineage (GTDB taxonomy): Bacteria > Pseudomonadota > Zetaproteobacteria > Mariprofundales > Mariprofundaceae > Mariprofundus. Next base: position 2,430 of record JALUYG010000093.1, on the reverse strand, counting down.
TGCTCCTCACCCCTCACATTATAAAGCGTTGACCTTTGCAGCCATGATAAAATCATTTTCGTGCAGGCCGCCGATTTTGTGGGTGTAAAAGACAACCGTGCAGAAGCCCCAGCCGTAGCAGATGTCCGGATGATGATTTTCTATCTCCGAAATATCGCCCACCCGCACGGCAAAAGCCTGCGCCTGCACAAAGTTCTTGAAGGTGAAGGTGCGGCTGAGTTTGCTGGCATTATCATCCAGTTGCCAGCCGGCGATGGCCGGCAGCATGGCGCGGGCGTCAGCCGCAGCCATCGGTGGAATGCCGCCCTGACATGGTACGCATGGTCGGCTTTGTAATTCGGTGATTTTTGGCATGATGCGCCTCCTCGTTTCTCTGTTGGTCGATCCCCGGCTGTTCTTTGAGTATTTTTTGAACGCTTAGTGTTCCTGTTTCTATCGGGCTGGCATTGTAGCATTCTCTGCTGCAGGCGGGGGTATCTGATCCATGACCAGCTTGTATTCAATGGCGTCGTTCAGGGCCCGGTAGCTCGCTTCCAGCACATCGGTGGAGACGCCGACGGTGTTCCATTTATGCACGCCGTCCGAAGATTCGATCAGTACGCGCACGGCGGCTTCGGTCGCCTCACGGGTGGTCAGCACGCGCACTTTGAAATCGGTCAGAAACATCGCTTCCAGACCCGGATAGGCATCCACCAGCGCTGCTCTGAGCGCTTTATCCATGGCGTTGACCGGGCCGTTGCCGAGCGCGGCGGCATGACGCAACTGGCCGCCAACGCGCACCTGCACCGTAGCTTCGGATTCGGGCGATTTCTCATGGCCGCGTTTTTCATCAAAAACCCGGAAACGCACCAGCTCAAAATGGCGTTTGAAGCGGCGCATCGAACGGCGCAGCAGTAGCTGGAATGAGGCGTCCGCCCCCTCAAAGGCGTAGCCGCTGGCTTCAAGTTGCTTCATCTGTTGCAGTGCTTCGGCCAGCATCGGGTCGTCAGGGTCGATCTGCGCATCCGGCTCCAGTTGCTGCAATTTACTCAGGATATTGCTGCGTCCGGCCTGATCGGAGACCAGAATGCGTTGGTTGTTGCCGACCAGCGCCGGATCAATATGCTCATACAGATCGCGCTGTTTACGGATGGCCGAGACATGAATGCCGCCCTTGTGCGCGAAGGCGTTCTGACCGACAAAGGGTTGGTGTTGCCACGGCAGCCGGTTGGCCATCTCGTTGACAAATTGCGACAGCGACGAGAGCTGGGTGAGCTTTTTCGGGGGGATGCCGCAGTCGATGCCCGCCTTTAGTTGCAGGATCGGAATAATGGAGATCAGATTGGCATTGCCGCAGCGCTCGCCAATGCCGTTGATGGCGCCCTGCACCTGAGTCGCGCCGGCCCGCACTGCCGCCACCGAATTGGCCACGCTCATTTCACAGTCGTTGTGGGCGTGGATGCCGAGCTTCTGATCCGGCAGCTGCTGCTTCACCTGCGACACCACGTCATAAATCGGGAAGGGAATAGAGCCGCCATTGGTGTCGCACAAAATCAGCGTATCCGCACCGCTGTCGGCGGCGGCCTGCAGCACGGCCATGGCATAACGCGGATTGGCATTGAAACCGTCGAAGAAATGTTCGGCGTCGAAAAAGACGGTGTCGAAATGCTGCTTCAGCCGGGCCACCGATTGGCGCACCAGCGCCAGATTTTCCTCCAGCGTGATGCCGAGTGCGGTGGTGACATGCAGATCCCAGCTTTTGCCGAAAATACAGACGGCGTCGGCGCCGCTGGCAATCAGCCTGTTGAGACCATGATCTTTTTCCACCGCATGGCCGGGGCGGGCGGTGGAACCGAAGGCGACCAGTTTGCTATGCTGCCAGTCGCGTCGGCGCATCTGTTCAAAAAAGAGGTCATCCTTGGGGCTGGCGCCGGGCCAGCCGCCCTCAATCCAGTCGATGCCGAAATCGGCCAGCCGGTCGGCAATGCGAATTTTGTCCTGCACGGAGAAGCTGATGCCGGCGGTTTGCGCGCCATCGCGCAGGGTGGTGTCGAACAGTTCCACGCGTTGTGTTGTCGGTGTGGGGTTCATGGAAGTGATCATGGTTGAGTGCGTCATGGTTGAAGCGGTATTTTACGCGGCAGAAATAAAAATGACACGGATTTCCTGACAGTTCATTCTTTGCGGCGGGGTTTATGTACAAACCCCGCCGCAAAGAATGAAAAGGAAAACCAACAGGAGAAGTCGATGCGAGCGATTTTGATGACAGAGGCCGGCGGGCCGGATGTTTTAACAGAGGCGGAGGTGGATAAGCCCGCATGTGGCGATAGTGAGGTGCTGGTGCATGTGATGGCGGCGGGGGTGAATCCGATCGACACCAAATTGCGCCGCAACGGGCTATATTTCAGCGATGGGTTGCCGGCCATTCTGGGCTGCGACGGAGCCGGCATT
>JALUYG010000092.1 GCA_027013105.1 Mariprofundus sp. | reverse complement strand
GGCGAAACGAGGCGTCACCCGCCAACGGGCTGATTTCAAACGCTTCGTCGAACTGCTCCTGCAACCAGCGGCGGCGCATGTCGCCCCTGTTGTTATTTCTCACGTAGAATGAAACCCTGTAATTTCACCTGCGTATTGATCGCCTGTTGCGCCGTTTCGGCCTTGCTGCGCGAATCGTAAGGGCCGGCATAGAGCCGGAACCACTCTCCCTTATCGCCCAGGTCGGCCTTTCTCACCTGCGTGGCGAAGCCGGTTTTGGTCAGTTTTTTCTGCATCACCCGGGCATCCGCTTCGCTGCGGAATGACGCCAGTTGGATGAGGTAGCCGGCGCGGGGAAATGCATGGGGCGCAGCCGGGCCTGCATCGGCGGCGGCATTGCTGGCATGATCGTCATGCACGGCGTCAACTGCGGTAACCTGTTGCAGGTCTGCTTGCTGCTGCGCCGTTTTCGCTTTGGCTTTGATGGCTTTTGCGGATGTTTCGGGCACCGGCGCCGGTGTCACAGGCTGTTTGGGCAGCTCTTTGTAGAAGGTCAGTTCGCCCACTTTGGCATGTGCGCCCTGTTCAGCTTTGCTTTTCCACTTTGCGACCAGCTCCTGCAGGGCCCTGTTTTTGGCCTGCAACAGTTTGTTTTCAGCCACCTTGGCTGCCAGCCTGGCTTCAGTCGCGCCCGCATCTGTTTTATTGCCTGTTTTCTGAATATCGCCCGCGCCCAGCCAGTAGCCGGCGCTGAAGCAGAGCCCGGCAATCACCACAATCGCAATGGCGCGCAGCAACGATCCGGAACCTGAACTGTCTTCCTGCTGCGTGCTCGCTTTCACCTGTGCAAAATCCTGCTTCGCCATCGTCTACTCCTGCCTCGCCTGAGTATAGACCATTACATGCGTTCCGGCGCGGATACGCCCAGTATGGAGAGCGCATTGCGGATCACCTGCGCAACCGCCTGCACCAGCAGCATGCGCGCCGCCGTCATGTTGGCGTCATCGGTGACCACCTTATGTTTGTGATAAAAGCTGTGGAAATCCGCCGCCAGCCGCATCACATAGGTGGCAATGCGATAAGCCTCCAGCCGGGCTGCGGCTTTTTGAAGCATATCCGGATAAGCCAGCAGGTGCGCGATCAGGCGCTGCTCTTCATGCGTTGTCAGTACGGAGACATCGACATCATCGGCATCGACCATCGCCACACCCTCTTCCGCCGCCTTGCGCAGAATCGCCGCGATGCGGGCATGTGCGTATTGCACATAGTAAACCGGATTTTCGTCATTCTGTTTTTTGGCCGCTTCCAGATCGAAATCGAGCTGGCTTTCCACCCGGCGCGTCATAAAATTAAAGCGCACTGCATCCCGGCCCACCTCATCGACCACTTCGCGCAGGGTGACAAACGTGCCGGCCCGCTTGGACATTTTCACCGGCTTGCCGTCGCGGGTGAGGTTGACCATCTGCACCAATAGCACATCCGGTTGCGCTTCTGCCTGAATCAGCGCCTTCATGGCCGCCTGCACGCGTGTGACATAGCCGCCGTGATCGGCGCCCCAGATATCAATCATGCGATCAAAGCCGCGCTGATGTTTATCGTAGTGGTAGGCGATATCGGCGGCGAAATAGGTGGCCGTGCCATCCTGCTTGGCCAGCGGACGATCCACATCGTCGCCGAAATCGGTGGTGCGGAATAATAATTGTTCGACCGGTTTGTAATCGGACACTTCCTTGCCCTTGGGCGGCGGCAAGGTACCGGAATAAACTACCCCGTCAGCCTGCAAACGCTCAATCAGTTCGGTGACGCTGCCGCTACTGTGCAGCTGCTGTTCGGAGAAATAGAGGTCGAAATTGATGCCGATGGCCGCCAGATCATCGCGGATCATGGCCATATTGGCGTCGATGGCCAGCTGACCGATCAGTTTTTCACGCGCCTGCGCATCCATCGCCAGCAGTTGTTGGTAGTCGTGCGAGGCCAATATATTGCGGGCAATGTCGATAATGTAATCGCCGGGGTAGGCCGACTCGGGAAAGGAGATGGGCTTGCCCTGCAACTCCTGCATGCGTAGCCAGACGCTGCCGGCCAGCACGCCGATCTGCGCGCCGGCGTCATTGATATAATATTCGCGCTGCACATCGTGGCCGACGGCGGCGAGCACGTTGGCCAGCGCATCGCCGACCACGGCGCCGCGACCGTGCCCGACATGCATCGGCCCGGTCGGATTGGCCGAGACGAATTCCAGATTGATCTTTTGCGCATGATCCGACGGCGCCACCCGGCCATACTGTTCGCCGGCCTTGATGATGGTTTTCAGGGCAATAGCTTCGCTGGCCTGCTGCAAACGGATATTGATAAAACCGGGGCCGGCAATTTCAGCGCCTTCGACGGCCTCCGGCCACTCCACCAGTTCCAGAATCGATGCGGCAATCTGTTGCGGACTCTGCTTCAATACGCGCGCCAGCGGCATTGCCACATTGGCTGCATAATCGCCGTGCTCTTTCTGTTTGGGGCGGTTCAGCAGCACCTGCGGGGCTTGCGCCTCCGGATGATCTGCCAGCAATTTTTCCAGTGCCGTACCGAGTGCCTGTTCCAGTGCCTGTTTCACGTTCTACTCCGCTTTTGTAAAAAGTCGGCGCATATTACCCATCTTGACTCAATGCTGACAGGCCGAACAATAAAATGTGCTGCGGCCGGCTTGAGTGATGCGTTTGATGCTCCGCTCGCAACGGAAACACGGTTCTCCAGCCCTGCCATAGACCCGAAACTGATGGGCGAAATAGCCGGGTTTGCCGTCGGCATGCACGAAATCGCTGATGGTGCTGCCGCCGGCGGCAATTGCTTCGGTCAGCGTCTGTTTGATGCAGGCGGTTAAATTGCCCAGTCGCGCAGCTGAAATTCGACCCGCCGCGCGGGCTGGATGAATGCCGGCCCGGAACAGCGATTCCGAGGCGTAGATATTGCCGACGCCGACCACGGTTGCTGCATTCATGATGATGTTTTTGATTGGCGTTTTGCGCCCGGAGCAACATGCAGCCAGGTGGCCGTCACTGAATGCTTTCGATAGCGGTTCCGGCCCGAGGTTGTTGAACCAGGCATGTGTTTTAAGCGTTGCTCGATTCAGTAAGCCGGCATAACCGAATCGGCGGGCATCGCGATAGCGCAGGCTCTGCC
>JALUYG010000091.1 GCA_027013105.1 Mariprofundus sp. | reverse complement strand
GCGCATATCGAAGTGGCTGCGCATTCGGATACGTCAGGTAATGCGGATGAAAACATGAAGTTGTCAGAGATGCGTGCTAAAAGCGTAGCCAACTACTTGCTTCATCATGGAGTGCATGAATCTCGTATTTCAGCTGTTGGCTATGGCGATACGAAACCACTGTATGACAATGCAACGGCTGAAGGGCGCGCGAAAAACAGGCGTGTTGAATTACATTTGACTGATTAGCCAGCTGAATCTGACTACAGGAAGAAAGCTGCGATAAGCGCATTCCTGACCGAGTGGCTACAAACCCCGGCCTGATTATTGGTTTGTGGCGCGGCCCGATGTGCGTTTTCTTGATTTCAAATTGGTCGGTGGCATTATTCGCCACCGTTTTGCATGGGGGTAAGGCTTGGTCTTACTCCTTTTTTATTCGTACGATGGCATTGCGGCAGTTGCGAGGATGGCGGAACTGGTAGACGCGCTGGCTTTAGGTGCCAGTACCTTTGGTGTGGGGGTTCGACTCCCCCTCCTCGTACCACACATGGAGAAATGAGATGATTCAAACAGACGTTAAAGAGCTCGGCAGTCACGAATATCAGGTGCATGTCACCGTGCCGCAGGGCGAATATGACCGCATCTACAACGAGCAGTTATCGAAGCTTAGTCGTCAGGCCAAGCTGCCGGGCTTTCGTCCGGGCAAAACGCCGCCGGCGCACCTGAAGCAACAGTTCGGCCCCAAATTGCATGAGGATACGGTGTCGGAACTGGTGCAGCAGCACTATGTTGCGGCGATCGAGTCCTCCGGACTGATTCCGGCCGTGCAACCGCTACTGGATATTCCGGCTATGCAGCCGGCCTCCGGTTTTGAGTTTACCATGAAGGTGACGACGTGGCCGACGGTTGAGCTGGCCGATCTGGCCCAGCTAAATTTTGACGCCACCACGGTGGAAGCCGGTGAAGATGATATCAACGCCGTGATTGAGCGACTGCAGAAATCGCAGGTGAAATTCAATATCGAGGCCGACCGCAAGGCTGAGAAGGGCGACCAGTTGCATATCGATTTTGTCGGTAGCATCGACGGTGAGGAGTTCGATGGCGGCAAGGGCGAAGATGTGCCGCTGGTGCTGGGCGAAGGGCGCTTTATCCCCGGTTTTGAAGAGCAGTTGATCGGCAGCGCGGCCGGTGATGAGGTGACTATTGAAGTGAGCTTTCCCGCCGATTACCAGGCCGCCCACCTGGCCGGCAAGGATGCCGTCTTTGCGACCGTGGTGAAAAGCGTGGGCAAACCGCAAACGGCACAAACGGAAGACGATCTGGCGGTGATGCTGGGCTTTGACGACGCGGCGGCGCTCAGGGCGGATGCCGAAACGCGTTTGCGCGAGGAGGCCGAGCAGGCTTCATTCACGGCGACGCGGGAAGCGGCGCTGGATGCGCTGCTGGCCGCCCATGAGATTACGCTGCCGGAGGCGCTGCTGGAGCAGGATATGCGCGAGACAACCCAGCGCGTGTTGCAGAATATGAAGCAGCAGGGCATGGAGCCGCCGGCCGATATGTTGAAGGATGAGACGTTCATCGAGGAAGTGCGTACTCGTTCCGAACGCGGTCTGAAGCTCTCCATCCTTCTGCAGCAGGTGCGTGAAGCCGCCGACTTGTCGGTGCAGGATAGTGAGATTGATGCGGAACTGGATCGCCAGTCGCTGCAGTATCCGGAGGAGCAGCGCGGGCAGTTCAAGAACTGGATTCGAGGCCAGCAGGAGCAGATGAGCTCGCTGCGCGAAGGTCTGCTGGAGCGCAAATGCATTGAACATATTGTCTCCAAAGCGAATACCAATGCGGTCAAAAAAGCCCTCTCCGACTGGCAGGCTGAACAAGAGCAAGCCTAATAAAGCCACGGGTGTGGCTTTATTAGGCGCGATAGTGAACATAAAATAGCCACGGGTGTGGCTTTATTGGGCGCGATAGTGAACATAAAACATGCAGCTATGCACGGCTGAAGCCGTACCTCCGGTGCGGCAGATAAAAGGAGAATATATGAATCTGGTTCCGATGGTTGTCGAGCAGACAGCGCGCGGCGAGCGCTCTTACGATATCTATTCGCGTCTGCTCAAAGAGCGCATTATTTTTCTTAACGGGCCGGTGGATGATCATGTCGCCAATCTGATTATCGCCCAGTTGCTGTTTCTGGAATCGGAAGGGCCGGATAAGGATATCTATCTCTACATCAACAGCCCCGGCGGCGTGGTCACTTCCGGTCTGGCGATTTACGACACCATGCAGTATATCCGCTGCGATGTATCCACCCTCTGCGTTGGTCAGGCGGCCAGCATGGGCGCGCATCTGCTGGCGGCAGGCACGGCCGGCAAGCGTTATGCGCTACCCAATGCGCGCATCATGATTCATCAGCCGCTGGGCGGATTTCAGGGGCAGGCGACCGATATCGAGATCCATGCGCGTGAAATTCTCAAGCTCAAGGAGCACCTCAACGAGATGCTGGCAGGCCATACCGGTCAACCGCTGGATAAGCTGGCTGATGATGTCGAACGGGATTATTTCTTGACCGCGAATGAGGCGAAAGATTACGGTTTGGTTGATGATGTGCTGACATCACGAGCGGATGTCAGCGAACTTCAGACAGACCGAGGTGCAGATGACGACTCAAAATAGCGGCGACAACACCCTCTATTGCTCGTTTTGCGGCAAGTCGCAACACGATGTGAAAAAACTGATTGCCGGGCCGACGGTGTTCATCTGCGATGAGTGCATCGAGCTGTGCAATGAGATTATTGTTGAAGAGCTGTCGGGCGAGCAGAAAGAGGATAAGGCCGAAACCGGCCTGCCGCGTCCGGCCGAGATCAAGGCGTTCCTCGATGATTATGTGATTGGTCAGGAGGGGCCCAAGCGACTGTTGTCGGTGGCGGTCTACAACCACTATAAGCGCATTGAGCACAATGAAAAAAACGAAGTGGAGATATCCAAGTCCAATGTGCTGCTGCTCGGCCCGACGGGCTGCGGTAAAACCCTGCTGGCCCAGACGCTGGCGCGCGTATTCGATGTGCCGTTCGTGATGGCCGACGCCACCACCCTGACCGAAGCGGGCTATGTGGGCGAAGATGTCGAAAATATTATTCTGAAACTGCTGCAGGCGGCCGATTATGATGTCGACAGAGC
>JALUYG010000090.1 GCA_027013105.1 Mariprofundus sp. | reverse complement strand
GTGTGATGAAAAGCAATTGTAATGATCGGAGGATGAACTCATGCGCCAAAACCCCCGGCGCTCTGTAGCGGCATGATTTGTGCTTTTTTTCGCGCTCACCGTTTAGAAGCCGCTTTCTTGCCCAGATAGGCGGGGGCCATGCCCATCTGGCGATAGGTGCGAAAGCGTTCGCGGGCAGCCTGTTTCAGTCTCTCATCCCAGCCATCGACAAAATCGACAATATGTGAAAAACCGGAGACATCGGGCGGGATTTCCATGCCGCCATTGATCAATACTTCGGGGCTGTTATCGCGCAGAATGACGGTGGAGAGCAGGATCGGGTGGTCTCGGTTCTTTTCCGCATCGGCCGCCGCAACCCCGTGCGCCAGAAACGATTCGGGGTGAATGGTCCACAGCCGTTCATCAAGCTGGGCGGCAAAGCCGGCATCGGGGCAGAGAATCAGTGCATGCGGGGTCAATCGATTGCGTCTGAGCAGCAGCCGGGCGATGCCCTCGACGCGGTCGGGTTGCTCCAACAGTTCAAAATGGACATCTGTTTCAGAATGATCAGCCAAGTTTCCTTCCCGAATAAATCAACTGTTACATCAGTTTGCACTGTAATTTCCGCACTGGCGAGGATGACGGCGCAAATACTTTTATAACAATGAACAAAATAAAGTCAAAGTCAAAATCAACATAGCACAGATTACAGCAGCGCTATGGCGAAGCAAGCGCAGCTGTAATGGGGACGCTGCCACGGGCCACAGGCATGGGCGGGCATACAGGGAGTGCTGAAAGATTTGAAACAGTCCTTTGTGGCTCGAAGTTTGTCGCAAAGCCGCTTATTTCGGAGGGCTTTGCAGTTTCAGGGCGTTGGCCAGCGTGGTGAAGGCGGAATCCTTGCCGAGGATGAGCAGGTTGGCGATGTTGGCGCTGACTACGGCCAGCATGCCGGGCAGGATAATGTTGGGATTGGATGTCAGCTCCAGCAGGGCGATCAGGGCGGTCATCGGGGCGCGCAGTGCGGCGCCGAGCATGGCGACCATGCCGAGAATGGCGTAAAAACTGCTCGAACCGGCATGGTCTGGATAGAGGCCGCTGGCGATGAAGCCTGCGACGGAGCCGATAGCGCCGCCAATCACCAGCATCGGGCCGATCAGGCCGCCGGGAATGCGCAGCCCGATACAAAGAGCCGTGCCGACCAGTTTGGTGAAAACCAGCGCCAGAACCAGAGTGAAGGCGACCTCTCCGTGCAGCATAGCTTCCAGCGTATCATAACTGACGCCCATGATTTGCGGCGTCCATAGCGCCAGCAGCCCTGTGCAGCATCCGGCCAACCCATAGCAGCGCGTCAGCGACCATGATCCGGTGGCGCGCAGAATGGATTCGCTGAGGCTGACAAACAGCATGGCGCAGAGGCCGGTCAGAAAACCCATGACGGCGATAAAGGGCAGCTCCAGCAGCGAGCCGAGATCGATAGCAGGTATGGCGAAGGATGGCGCAGAGCCGTGTATTTCGCGACTGATGATGGCGCCGACGACGGCGGCCATAATGACAGGAAAAAAGCGGATAATCCGATATTTGACCTGTAGCACTTCGATGACGAATACCACGCCGGCCAGCGGCGTGTTAAAGGCGGCGGCGATAGATGCGGCTGCGCCACAGGCGAGCAGCGTATGATTCTCTTCGGCGTTGGTGGTGATAAAACGACCGATCATGCTGGCGCTGGCGGCGCCGATATGTACGCCGGGCCCTTCTCTGTCGACGGACTGGCCGCTGATAATCGCTACGATACCGGCAAAAAATTGCACCAGCGCATTGCCGGCGGGCAGGCGTTCGCTACCGGATTGATGGATGCGGTTGAGGATATGCACGACGCCGATTTCCAGCCGCGATGCGGAAAGCTGCGACATCGCCAGCCCCAGCAATAGCCCTCCCGCTGCAGGAAGAATGATTCGGGCCCAGGCGGGCAGCGCCTCGTAATTGCCGATGTGTCCGCCGGGCAGAAATCCGGACTGACCGATTTCGATACACCAGCGGAAGGTGAGTACGCCCAGGCTGGCCAGCACGCCGGCGCAGCTCCCGAGCAGTGTCAGGCGAAGCAGTATTTTGCGCGGCATGGGCGTGGACATCAGGCCAGCTTAAACAATGGGCCCGGCGAATGCACTGTTTTTACTCCATTTCAGCGGTCTGAATGCGACTGATTTCCATGGTGGAACAGACGGCGGTGGGGCAGGATTCAAACAGCGGGCAGTCGCCGCACTGCGGCTTTGAACGGCAAAAGCGTTTGGCATGCGCAACAATCAGGGCATGAAACTCCTGCAGCAGCGGCAGGCTTTCAGGCAGGCGTTGCAAAAAATAGTGCTGAATGCTGTCGTAATTCAGTTCAGCGCCGAAATGCTCAAGCCGGACAAACAGCCGTTTGGTGTAGGCATCCACCACAAACACCGGTTTATCCAGCCCGTAAAGTAACATCGAATCCGCAGTTTCAGGGCCGATGCCATGCACCTTTAGCAGTCGCTTGCGCAGCACGCTGGTCGGCCACTTCATCAATCCGGCGCGCCTGCCTTCCGTGTAATAGAAGATGGAAAATTGCTGCAGGTAGCGGGCTTTCTGCATATAGGATCCGGATGATCGAATGACTTCGCCCAGTTGCGCCAGATTGCTGCTGGCAATGGTTTCGCAGTCGAGCATATGGTGCGTTTTCAGGCTAGCGATGGCCGTTTCGACATTCTGCCAACTGGTGTTCTGGGTCAGAATCGCGCCTGCCATCATTTCAAACGGGGTCTCGGCCGGCCACCAGTGTTGCGGGCCGTATGCCGTCAACAGCGTCTGGTAGACTTCGAGTGGCGTGATGCGTTTCATGCGCGAGTTTTCAGGCGTCGAACTTCACGACGGTTGAGTCTGCGCCAGCTGCCTTTCGGCATCTCTTCCTCCAGCCTGAGCGAGGCGAAACGGGTGCGAATCAGTCGGCGCACAGGGTGGCCGCACGCTTCCAGGGTGCGGCGTACTTCCCGCCAGCGGCCCCGGTGAATCACGATGGTCAGCCAGGTATGCCCTCTGGTTTCCGCATCGACGGTGACCTCCCAGGCGTCGCTGCGCTCGCCCTGGCCAATATCGATGCCGCCGCGTCGGAGCTTTTCCAGCGTCTCCATTGCCACCACGCCGGCGACGCGGGCGCGGTACTCACGGGCTACCTTGCCGCCCGGCCTGGTCAGGGCGCGGGCAAGATCGCCATCGTCGGTAAGAATCAACAGCCCTTCGGTATCCATATCAAGCCTGCCGATCGACTGCACATTGGGCGCGACATCGAGAAAGTCGTAAATCAGCGGTCGGCCTCGCTTTTCATCCTTGCGCGAACAGAGTTGGCCGGCCGGCTTATTGTAGAGGATATAGGTGTGGTTCTGTTGCCGTTCGACCGGCTTGCCATCGACGCACACACGATCCCCCGCGTTGATTTTGACGCCCGGCTGGCTACAGGGTTTACCGTTGACAGTAACGCGTCCCGCCTCCACCCAACGATCGGCTTCACGGCGCGAACAGAGGCCGCAGCCGGCCAGATAGCGGTTGATGCGCTCGCCGGAATCGCCAGCCGGGGACGGGTTTGTTGCCTGGCGCGAACGGCGCCGGGTGTTTTCAGGTGAATTATTCTGTTTCACGACTGCTCCGCATGTTCGGATTCAGGCTGTTGCGACGCATCGTCGGCCGGCGGCGTAGCGAACGGGCCGCTGACCAGTTGCTGAATCTCATCTTCATCCATCAACTGGGTCGAGTCAGGCAACTCCTGCAACGAGCCGAGGCCGAAATCGATCAGAAACTGTTTGCCGGTGCCGTAGAGGTGCGGCCGGCCGGGCACCTCCTTACGACCGAGCACCTTGATCCAGCCGCGTTCCTGCAGCATGGCGATCATCTGACTGGATACTTTGACGCCGCGCAACGCCTCGATTTCAGCGCGTGTGGTTGGTTGCCGGTAGGCGATGATGGCCAGTGTTTCCAGCGCCGAACGCGACAGGCGCGGCGCTTTCACCTGCCAGAGCCGGCGCACCAACTCTGCATGTTCGGGGGCGGTGCGGAACTGCCAGCCGCCGGCGACCTCGACAAAACGGATGCCGCGTTCGCGGTAGGCGGTCTCCAGATCGGCCAGGGCGCTGCGAATATCTGCGGAGGCGATAGCGTCTCCCAGCAGTTCGCGCAGCTTTTTCAGACTGACAGGTTCATCGCTGGCCAGTACGATAGCTTCAACCTCGCACTGCAAGGGTGATATCGCGTTGTTCATGCCATGCCTCTTTTCAGAATCGTGACTGCGCCGTAATTCTCATTCTGCACTACGCTGATATGCTGCTGCCGCCAGAGCTCCAGAATAGCCAGTACGGTGGTGACCAGCGCTTCACGACCGGGCGTATCGCGCAACAGTTCATCGAGTTGCATGCCGCCGCTATCGCCGAGACGCTCCAGCACCACGCCCATCTGTTCGCGCACGCTCATGGTTTCGGAAAAAATGTGGTGACGCACCTCGCCGCCGACCCGCTTGAGAATATTACGGAAAGCCAGTAGCAGCGCATCGAGATCGGCTTGCGGCAGCGGTCGCTCGACATCTTCGGTTTCGGGAAAGACCGACCGGGTGAAAACATCGCGGCCCATCAATGGCCGCTCGTTGAGCTGTTCGGCCAGCATGCGGTACTGCTCATAGGCGATCAGCTGGGCGGCCAGTTCGGCGCGCGGGTCGATCTCATTGCCTTCGTCATCCACCTCCGGACGTGGCAGCAACATGCGTGATTTGAGCTGCATCAGGGTGCTGGCCATGACCAGATAATCGCCGGCAATTTCCAGATTGAGGCCGTTTTCAGATTTTTTTTCGCTATCGAGAATCTCCAGATATTGGCGGGTGATCATGGCTACCGGAATATCGAAGATATCCAGTTCCTGACTGCGAATCAGATGCAGCAGCACATCCAGCGGCCCTTCAAATTGGTCCAGATGAACCGGCGGCAGGGCAGGGTGAGCAGGCTGCTCATCGACCAGCGGCGCCTGCTGCATGGCCGGCGTCATACGCGATAACCCATCTTAAGGGTTTTGCGCACCTTCTCCATGGTGCGCCCGGCCTCAATGCGGGCGCGTTCATTGCCGGCGCGGACAATGTCGCGCAGATCATCCGGATGCGCGGCAATCTCGGCGCGGCGATCACGGATTGGTTGCAGCTCTTCCTTCAAGTGATTCAGCATGCACATCTTGCAATCGATGCAGCCGATACCGGCGGTCGTACACCCCTCCTGCACCCAGGCGCGCTCCTCCTCGGTTGAATAGACTTTGTGGAAATCCCATACCGGGCAGTTCTCCGGCGTGCCGGGATCGGTACGGAGTTTGCGGGCGGTGTCCGTCGGCATGGTTTTCACCTTTTTCTCGGTCACTTTCCATGTTTCGCCCAGCTCAATCGTATTGCCATAGGACTTGCTCATCTTGCGCCCGTCCAGCCCCGGCAGTTTGGCGGCTGGCATCAGCAGCGACTGCGGCTCGGGAAACAGTGGCGGGATGCCTTTGCGGTAGAGGTGATTAAAACGGCGCGCCACCTCGCGCGTCAGTTCGACATGCGGCACCTGATCTTCGCCGACCGGCACGCCGTCGGCGCGATAGATCAGGATATCGGCGGCCTGCAGCAGCGGATAGCCGAGAAAACCGTAGGTGCCGAGATCTTTTTCACGCAGCTGTTCAATCTGATCCTTGTAGGTCGGCACCCGCTCCAGCCACGACAGCGGCGTCATAAATGAAAACAGCAGATGCAGTTCGGCATGCTCCGGCACTTCGGACTGGATGAAGATCACGGCCTTTTCCGGGTCAATGCCTACTGCCAGCCAGTCGATCAGCATATCCCAGATGGTATCCTTGACGATGGCCGGATTGGCGTAGTCGGTGGTCAGCGCATGCCAGTCGGCCGCGAAGAAAAAGCAGTGGTGTTCATCCTGCAACTTCAACCAGTTTTCCAGCACGCCCTTATAATGGCCCAGATGCAGCCGGCCGGTCGGCCGCATACCGGAGAGAATCCGTTTCGGTTTGTTGTCTGAATTGCCCAAGCTTTTCCCCTTATTGCAGATGCCGGAATATGAGATGAACGGCATGCGAGCGAACGATAGCAAAGCTGGCGGACGAATGCGACGGCAGGCGCGCAACCACGAGCAACAAAATGCGATTTTTCAGCCGTGTAAAAGTTAAAGTCGGCTACTTTCTGGCCGATGAATAGTGATGCGGGAACTATATGGCGTGAGGGTTCCCAGTATTTGCCTGGCACAGGAGCGGTTGTGGCGCTGGTAATTTCTCCATCTGACGGATTCATTAGCCGCCTGCTTAAGCAGGGCCAGCATGATGTGCCGGGCGCTCAAGCGGCTGCGGGCAAACCGGCCCGACAGGATCAGTTGTCCATCTCCAGTCAGGCCCGTCAGGCCATGCAGACAACGGGCGATAAGAGCCCCGAGTCCAGGTTGATCGACCTGTATAATCAGAAAGGTAAAAGCGCCGCCTAATCTGTGCGTTCTGCGCAGGAAGCGTCCAGGCTCTCAGTGTCAGCGCGGTGAAAGCAGCACTGATTCTTGCCGCTGTTTTTCGCCCGGTACATGGCATTGTCAGCCGCTGTAATCAGTCCGTCTCGTTGTTGGCAGTCCTCGGGGTAGAGCGCCACGCCCATGCTCAGCGTCACGCTTAGTTCCGGGCCGATATGCCTATAAGGCGCTGAAACTGCGGCGATGATCTTTTCGCTCACTTGCCGGATATCATCATAACAATGCACATCGTTCAGAATAATGGTGAATTCATCACCGCCCATTCTGGCCACGGTATCCACCTCGCGCACATTACTCTTCAGGCGGCGCGCTGTTTCGGCCAATAGCAGGTCTCCGGCTTGATGGCCCAGATTATCGTTCACCGACTTAAAGCCGTCGAGATCAAGAAACAGTACGGCGAACTTTAGTTTGTGACGTCTGGCCTGCGCCATTGTCTGATCCAGACGGTCATGAAACAGTGACCGGTTGGCAAGCCCGGTCAGCTGATCGAAATGCGCCATCTGGATCAGCTGCGCCTCGGACTGTTTTCTCTCACTGATATCATGCACCACGCCCTGCAGATAAATATCCTGATCGTGATCGCGCACGGTGGCGGCGGCGTCACTGACCCATACCTCTCTGCCATCTTTTGCGCAGATTCTGTACTCGGAATAAAACGGCATGTTTTCCTGTATGCTCAGGCTGACTTCAGCCAGCACGCGAGCCCGATCATCTGGGTGAATCTGCTGCGCCCATGCTTGCTGATTGGAGAGAAAGTCCTCCTGACAAAATCCCAGTATTTTCTCAACTTGCGGGCTGATGAAAAGAATACGGCTGCGATCCAGCGTGGCGATATAGGTGATGGCGGGGATCTGTTCAACCAGTGTTCGGTACGTCGCCACCGACTTTTCCAGATCTTCCTCAAGCCTGCGGCTCTCCGAAAGTTCGATGCAGTTATCAATCGCCACCGACATCATCGAGGCCAGTTGCAGCACGATTGCCATATCCTGCTCATCAAACAGTCCCTGCTGTTTATTAAACAGCAGCAGGCAGGCCAGCACATCGTTCTCTTTGCCGATCACCGGAGCCACAAGCGTCTGTTTCGTTTCGGCGAGAGCAGGCGCATGTTGCATGGCAAAGCACGTCTTCGTGTCGGTTGTGGTCAGAATAAAAGGTTTTTGGTGGCGGATCAGGTCATTCACCCACCCGGTTTCAACGCCATACCGGCATTGCAGAGGCGTCCATGCTTCGTAATTGCGATATTCTGAAAAGGCGAACTGACCATCGATGTATAGCCCGGCGGACGCCGCTTCGGCATGCACAAGTTGCATGGCTGCGGCGACAGCGGTACGCATCACATCGGGGATATTGCGGGCTGTATGCATGCGGTTACTGGCGTTCGTCAATTGAGAAACCAACTCAGGCAGCTTGTGTTGATGTGCGACAGCCATGCAATGAACCTCCCGTTTTTCCGGTATCCAATCTTGCCATAAAGATGAATAGAAGGGAAATACGACGGGAATTTAAACCCGATGGTGAGCAGGTCGAAGCGACGATGACCTGAAACAGTCATGTAATCAAAAGCCAAAGCAAGACGACATAGCCTCGAAACAGGCGGGGTCACCTATGTCCACTACATTCATCGGAACGATTTATAACGCACTGTCAGCACTGCTGCTGATCTTGCTGGTCGTATTATTGATGACGCTGCTGGTGATGTTTATCGTGGATGTTACCCAGAGCCGCAATGCGGTGCGGCGCAATTACCCGGTGATCGGACGCTTTCGCGCCCTGTTTGAGCATCTGGGCACCTTTTTCCGGCAATACTTTTTTGCCATGGATCGCGAGGAGATGCCGTTTAATCGCGCTTTTCGTGACTGGGTGTATCGCGCTGCCAGGAATCAGGACAGCACCATTCCGTTCGGATCGACGCGCGATGTCAGCCCGGTGGGCAGCATTTCGTTTGTGAATTGTCCCTATCCGACGCTGGAAGTGGATGCCGCGCCGACGCAGGCCATGATCATCGGGCCAGATTGTCCGCACCCTTTTGAGGCGGGTAGTCTGTTCAATATCTCCGGCATGAGTTACGGGGCGCTCTCCAAAGTGGCGGTTCAGGCCCTCTCACACGGGGCGGCGAAGGCCGGTTGCTGGATGAATACGGGCGAGGGCGGACTATCGCCGCACCATCTCTCCGGCGGCTGCGATATTGTCATGCAGATCGGTACGGCCAAATACGGCGTGCGTGACGCAGAAGGAAACCTGTGCGATGACAGACTGCGCGAGCTGGCTGCGATCGAACAGGTCAGGATGTTTGAAATCAAACTCAGTCAGGGGGCCAAGCCGGGCAAGGGCGGCATCCTGCCGGGCTTGAAGGTGACCGCAGAAATCGCCGCTATTCGTGGCATTCCGGAGGGGCAGGACTCGATCAGCCCAAACCGCCATGTGGAGATCGATAGTCCGGGCGAACTGCTGGATATGATCGCCCGCATTCGCAATGTTACCGGCAAGCCGGTCGGCTTCAAACTGGTGCTGGGCGGCTGCGGGGCGCTCGATCAGCTATTCGATGAGATCAAACGGCGCGGCGACCACGCTGCGCCCGATTTTATTACGCTGGACAGCGCCGATGGCGGATCCGGCGCTGCGCCGCAACCGCTGATGGATTTTATGGGCATGACGCTCAAAGAGAGTCTGCCGATGTTGATCGATCATCTGGTCGGTTACGGCTTGCGCGATCGGGTGCGGGTGATCTGCTCGGGTAAATTGATCACGCCGTCAGGCGTGGCCTGGGCGCTCTGTATGGGGGCGGATTTTGTGGTGTCGGCGCGCGGTTTTATGTTTGCGCTGGGCTGTATTCAGGCCATGCAGTGTCATCAGAACACCTGCCCGACCGGCATCACCACGCATCAGAAGCGCTTGCAGCGTGGCCTCGACCCGCAGGACAAGGCCGTGCGTGTGTGGCATTATGTGGAGAATATGCGGCATGATGTCGGCGTCATTGCGCACTCCTGTGGTGTGAAACATCCGCGCCAGTTGCAGCGTCGCCATGCGCGGGTGGTGATTCAGGATGGCAGCAGCGCCGGGCTGCATATCATCCATCCGGAAACCGAAATTGGATTCCCGCATGGAAAAATAAGGAGTAAGACATGAGCACTGTTGAACATTTTCCGTTAATGATTGCCGATGCCGCCACGTTGAAAGAGACGGAAAAGAGGCTGGAAGTCCGATCACCGTACGATGATCAACTGCTTGCAACGGTGGCGACAGCTGATGCAGCTGCCGTGGAACAGGCGTTGGAGCATGCCAGCCGCCTGTTTGCTGATCGGGACGGCTGGATTGCTGTGGATCAGCGCATTGCTGCACTGGAGAAGACGGTTGAATTATTGACGGAGCAGGGTGAAGCGCTGGCGCTGGGTGCATCACTGGAAGGCGGCAAGCCGTTGATCGATTCTCGAATCGAGATGGCGCGCTGTATCGACAGCATTCGCATCTGCATCGACACCCTGCGCACCGATGCCAGCCAGCCGCCGGTGATGGGCGTCAATGCGGCATCAAAAAACCGGCTGGCATGGATGCAGAAAGAGCCGATTGGCGTGGTGGTGGCGGTCAGCGCCTTTAATCACCCGCTTAACCTGATAGCGCATCAGGTCGGGCCTGCCATTGCGGCGGGTT
>JALUYG010000089.1 GCA_027013105.1 Mariprofundus sp. | reverse complement strand
TTGTCCGGTGATTGTCAAACCGGCCGAGGATACGCCGCTCTCCTGTTTGAGGCTGGTGCGACTGTTTCATCAGGCCGGCGTGCCGGCAGGTTGGTTGCAGTGCGTGGTGCCGGAATCGAGAGATCTGTCGGAAGCGCTGGTGACCGATGCGCGGGTGGGGTTTTTCAGTTTTATCGGCAGTGCGAAAGTGGGCTGGTATTTGCGCTCCAGACTGGCGCCGGGGGCGCGCTGCGCACTGGAGCACGGCGGCGTAGCGCCGGTGATCGTGTGCAAGGATGCAGATATGAAAGCCGCACTGCCGGGATTGATGAAGGGTGCGTTTTACCATGCCGGTCAGGTCTGCGTATCGGTGCAGCGCGTGTTTGCGCATGCATCCATCGCACGCGAACTGGCCGATAAAATGGCGGCTGAGGCCAAAGTGTTGGTGGTGGGCGATCCAACCTCAGAACAGACCGAAGTCGGGCCGCTGATCCGGGCCGGAGAAGTTGATCGCGTCGATATGTGGGTGAAAGAGGCGGTGGCTGGCGGCGCCAAACTGTTATGCGGCGGCGACAGGCTGGATTACCACTGCTATGCGCCGACTGTGCTGTTCGATCCGCCGTACGACGCCAGCGTATCGACGCGAGAGGTGTTCGGGCCGGTCGTCTGCGTTTATCCGTTTACGGAACCGGATGCGGCGATTGCGCAAGCCAATAGTCTGGACGTGGCATTTCAGGCGTCGGTGTATAGCCGCAATATCGATACCGCGCTGGGTATCGCCAACCGGCTGGATGCATCGGCGGTGATGATCAACGACCACACCGCTTTCCGGGTGGACTGGATGCCCTTTGCCGGGCTGAAACACTCCGGTCTCGGCGTCGGCGGCATTCCCTTTGCCATCCGCGACATGCAGATCGAAAAAATGACCGTGATTCATTCTGATGGTATTGCATAAAGTCAAAATCCTTCACCGCAGAGTTACGCAGAGGAAAGTCAAAAGCAGTAACCGCAAAGGACGCAAAGGCACGCAAAGAAAGGCAAATAACGAAAGGTGGAAGGCGATTATCTATAGTTGTAAACAGGGCTCTATATTGTTTTCCTTTGCGTAACTTTGCGTCCTTTGCGGTAAAAAAGATTTTGATTTGTCTGGTTTTCCTTTGCGCTCTTTGCGGCTTTGCGAGAGGAATGGTTTTGATCTGTTTTTAAGGAGGCTGAGATGAAAACATCGGAGTTGTTGGTCAGGTGTCTGGAGACGGAGGGCATTGAATATATTTTCGGCGTGCCGGGGGAGGAGAATGCCGATTTTATGATGGCGCTGGAGGCCTCCGATTCGATTCGCTTTATCTTGACCCGCCATGAACAGGGGGCGGCCTTTATGGCCGAAGCCTACGGGCGGCTGACCGGCAATCCGGCGGCTTGTCTGGGCACACTGGGGCCGGGCGCGACCAATCTGATTACCGGCGTGGCCGATGCCAATATGGATCATGCGCCTATGCTGGTGCTGACAGGGCAGGGGGCGACAACCCGGCTGCATAAGGAGTCGCATCAGATTATGGATGTGGTGAGCATGTTCAAGCCGGTGACCAAGTGGGCAACCTCGATTCGTCATCCGGATGCCGTGCCGGAGATTGTGCGCAAGGCCGTGCGGCTGGCGCGCAGTGAAAAACCGGGCGCATGTCATATCGAACTGCCGGAAGATGTCGCCAAAATGACAACGGATGCAGCGCCGATGCAGCCGCGACGTTACCGTCGTCCGGTTGCCGATCCTGAACAGATTGACCATGCATTTGCGATTCTGAGGCAGGCCAAACGGCCTGTCGTGCTGGTTGGCAATGGCTGTGTGCGCCACGATGCCAGCCGCGAGTTGCGTCGTTTTTGCGACGCCACCGGCGTGGGGGTGATCAATACATTCATGGCCAAGGGTTGCGTCGATGCCGATGCCGATTATTGTCTCTATACGATCGGTTTGCAGGCCAGAGATGTGGTGGCCTGCGCGCTGGATGCGGCTGATCTAGTGATCACGCTGGGTTATGACATGGTCGAATATCATCCCCGTTTGTGGAATGCCGATCATGGCAAACGCATTATCCATATCGATTTTCTTCCGGCTGAAATTGATGCGCACTACCATCCCGAACTGGAACTGATCGGCGATTTAAGCCATACGCTGGGCAGCCTCAATGCCAACATCGAACGGCTTGGACCGGTTCAGCGCAATCTGAATCAGCAGCGCGAAACCCGGCATCAGATGCATCTGGAATTGACCCAGTATGCGCATGATCAGAGCGAACACCTGATTCGCCCGCAGAAGGTGCTGGCCGATGTACGCAGGGTGATGGGGCGCGACGATATTCTGCTCTCCGATGTCGGCGCGCATAAAATGTGGATCGCCCGCCAGTACCAGTGCCATGAGCCCAACACCTGCCTGATTCCCAATGGCTTCTGCTCGATGGGCTTTGCTTTGCCCGGCGCCATCGGGGCGTCGCTGGTCCATCCGGATCGGCAGGTGCTGGCCATCTGCGGTGATGCCGGTTTTATGATGAATGTGCAGGAGATGGAGACAGCCAGACGGCTCAATAGCAATATCGTGGTGATGGTGTGGGAGGATCACGCCTACGGCCTGATCGCCTGGAAACAGCAAAATCAGTTTGGTCATCATACCGACCTGAGTTTCGGCAACCCTGAGTGGATGTTACTGGCCGAAGCCTTCGGCTGGCATGGCCACCGAGTGGAGCACAGTATCGATTTACAAAGCACGCTCAAAACAGCCTTTGCCGAATCCGGCCCCAGCCTGATTGTCGTGCCCATCGACTATGGCGAGAACATGAAACTGACCGAACGGCTGGGCAATATCGTCTGTGCAATTTAATTTGTAAGTAAGTTGTATGGCAGCAGACCACTGCAGTGTTCAGACCGGGGGACGCGCGTTGCCATCCCATCTCCCCTTTCCACGGCGCGTGCGTTCCCCAACCTGATCAAGCGGGGATGGTCCGTTCGAGGTTATTCGTTGCCCTATTTAATCCAGTGTAGACCAACGCATAAAATAGAAAGGAGGCCAAAAGGCCTCCTAAATCGTTAACATAGCATTTTAGTGGTGGGCAGGGAGGGAATCGAACCCCCGACACGAGGATTTTCAGTCCTCGGTGAAATTGTTGTATACAAACAAATATTTACATTATAGTGAATTATTGCCACAATATTGCCACAGTAGGTTCCTAAAAGAGGTGATTTTATGGCTACAATTCGCAAGCGAGGCCCCTATCAGTGGCAGGTGAGTATTCGTCGTAAAGGTTACCCTGTACAACACAAAACCTTTGAGATGAAGGCTGATGCAGAAGCGTGGGCACGGTCTGTTGAAAACGAAATGGATCGCGGACTGTTTATATCCAGAGCCGAGGCGGAAACCACTACTCTGGCAGATTGTTTGAAACGTTACTTGGAAGAGGTGACGCCTCAAAAGAAAGGTGCTCGTCAGGAAGCCATGAAGGCTCGGGTCATTCTTCGTCATCGAATTGCCTCCCTATACATGGCAAATGTACGTGGAAGCGATATAGCAGGGTACAGAGATGACAGGCTGGCTGAGGGGAAGGCACCGTCCACAGTCCAGAAGGAATTGGCATTGTTGTCGCATATGTTCAATACAGCTCGCCGCGAGTGGGGAATGGAGTCTGTAACCAATCCTGTTCAGCTGGTCAGTAAACCCAGGATAAACAACCAGCGTGACCGCCGCTTGCGCCCTGATGAAGAGGAAAGATTGCTTGCAGCCTGTTCAATGCAGTTCACAAACTCAAACGTCTGGTTGAAACCGATGATAATAATGGCGCTGGAGACAGCCATGCGAAAGGGTGAATTGCTTGACCTGCGGTGGAAGGATATCGATTTCGAAAAACGACAATTGAAATGTAAAAATAAAGACCCGAAAGGCGAAACGCTTGTTCGGTATGTGCCTGTTAGCAGTCGAGCTATTACAGTATTGAAAGAACTACCCCGTTCTGTGAATGGCCGGGTATTTCCGACTACCGAGAATGCAATCAAACTTGCATTTCCCCGCGCCTGCAAACGGGCGTGTAAGCATGTTCGCGAACATGAGCAGGGTAAAAAGAAAAAATGCCAATGTAAGGGTATAGAGGGGCTTCGGTTTCACGATCTCAGGCATGAGGCGACATCCAGATTTATTGAATCCGGACTATTTACCGATGTGCAGGTTGCCAGCATCACCGGCCATAAAACATTGCAAATGTTGAAGCGATATGCACACATGCGCCCATCAGACTTAGCTAGCCTCATGGATCAGGCTGCGAAAAAAAGGGACAAATAAGAAAGAGCTGAGTTGCGAGCCAATGCGCTGAATGAGCTGCCCTGTAGCAGTAGGCGCATGCATGGTATAACTGTGGTTTACCATAAGCTTTGCATTGGCGCTTGCTAGGATCTACAATGCAAATATCCGGCGATAGGCGGCTTAGCTTCGCCTACCTTCGTCATCGTCACTTTATGTGATTACATGTAGCATGATTGAGTGAGACTCTTTGACTCGTACTCAGTGTAGCTCTTTGTTGGTTTTGTGCCATGCGCTCTGCGCTAGGTTCGCCGGAAATATGATGACTGAAGAGGTGATTGAATGAAAAAATTCTTTTACTGCCTAGCTCAGAAGGTAGCAGTTCAACTGCTTGTGCAATTGATGCTTAAACTTCTGAGCATGGCATTTAACTATCCCCGTCTATCTTTTTCTAAAGCATGATTCCATCTGACCGGTGGTTATATAGGTTCAAAAGAAAAAGCGGTTGGATATTTGTCCCAACCCCTGACACCCTCGTATATGGCAAAGAGATTAAGGCTCTAATCGAGAAGCGCTGGAAGGCTCCAACTTACTACTACCACTTGCGGCAAGGTGGTCATGTTGCCGCTCTAAAACATCACAGCAGCAATGAATATTTTCTCCACCTCGACATAAAAAGCTTCTTTGGACACATCAACACAACCCGAGTTACTCGTTGCCTGAAGGGCATGCTCTCTTATGTGAAAGCGCGCGAAACTGCGATTCATTCAACGGTTCATCACCCTAAAGCAAAACATCTCTCCATTCTTCCGTTTGGTTTTGTTCAGTCTCCCATCATTGCTTCAGTCTGCTTGAGGATGAGTGCCTTAGGGAACTACCTACACGAACTGCATCAACAGGCTGGTATGGAAGTCAGCGTTTACATGGATGACATTATTCTATCCAGCAACAAACTTGATGACCTGACAGCAGCCTTGGAAAAAGTTGAGTGGGCATCTGATCGCAGTGGCTTTCCCTTGAATAAAAAGAAACAAGAAGGCCCCGACAAGATGGTGACTGCCTTCAACATCGAACTATCTCGGCACAATCTGGATATTAGCGCAGCAAGGCTTACTGAATTTCAGGAAATTTATTATGCCTCTCCCAACCCTAATCAGAGGGCAGGCATTCTGAACTACGTACAAACCATTAACGCTTCACAAGCAGCTAATTTTTGAAGCCAACTGCCGCTGCTCTTATTAGAATTAGTGCAACCCTCCCCATTCCATGATTTTTTCTGCGGTAGCTTCAGGAGTATATGTTACCTCCAAACCAATTCCCTGCGTCTGCATCTTCCAGTCTAATTTATCAATCGCATTATCAATATCACGCTGCTGCTTCTCATTTCTGTCTTCTTGCCTCATTATAAAACAATTCAAACTGTCATCACGATGGGCTGACGCTGCAGTGTGCAAATCAATCGTAGCTTCCATGATGTTTTGTCGGACTGTAGTTGCTGTCTGGCAAGCTGATATCAATGTGCCCAATCTATTTCTTCCTCTAAGTGGAATATCCAAAAAGTGGGCTTTACCATTTTCGTCTTCCACCCTGAACATCGGATTTTCAGCAATAATTTTATGAGCCTGAATATCAGTCTTTTCGTTAATGATTTTGAAGGTCATCTTCCTGACATCTTCTGTATCATATCCAACGATGCGAACTCTTTTATCAGGGAATGGCACAGCCAATGTGACCATTTCATCAAAAAACTGATTCAGCAAATTATCTACATTGTTCCCGGAGGCGGGCTTCATCTGACCAAATGATATGTTGCTTGAAGGCGACAATAAACTTTCTTGCTCCACCTTTTCCGGTAGAAAATCTTGCAGCATCTGAACCAGATATTTTAAATCGGATTCTTGGACCCGATCATCATACAGGCATGATATTCTATGAAAGCTATCCAATAGTCTGTAATGAAGCACGCCATTACCTTCGACAAATCCCACCCCTAAGTTCATGCGTTCCCCTGTAAAAACATCAGGGGTGAACTGAATAGGAAACCATTTCCCTTTCACCTGTTCACCAGGGGACCCCACCTTCATTGCTCGATCAAAAATCTTCATATCAGTGAAACATACCTAAGCTTGAGATATGTATCCATGGATCTTTGCTCAAGGAAACCATGGATCTGATCAAGCACCTTATCTGGCAAGTCATCACCTATTAGCGCTACGATATCACTCCAAATGAGATTTAGTGAACCCGAGTGCTCATCAGCTGCTTCTCTCATTCTGCCACTCAAATCCTTATGCTCCATTGTAAAGTTTAACAACCATTCCAGCGTGTTTTGATACTGTTGATTTGCATCTACCTGATTCATAAACCACGGTTCAGCATTAAATAGTCTGCCATGATCTATAATTCGATAATCGCCCCGCCCCATTCTTATCAAATTCCCCATATTACGATCATTATTTGCAACCCAATCATCGAAGCTTGCTGTATTGGGAGCTTTAAGCCATCTTTTCAAATCCGCTGATATTCTCCGGTACGCTTTTCTTGTTTTTTTATCAGGAGGTTTGCCTTGAATACCTTTGATCTTATTAAACCAGGGCTTAATGCTCTTCTTTGGAATCCATTCTGTGCACCATGCCAACCAGTATTGAGCCTCGGTTGGCATCCATGTAGGAACCTCATGCAACATTGC
>JALUYG010000088.1 GCA_027013105.1 Mariprofundus sp. | reverse complement strand
CTCTTTTTGCTGATTCCTCTCATGGCAGGTGGAACAGCGGCGTTGCTACACTCGCATGTGAAGCATATCGAGCGCAGTCCGGTGATGGACAGCGCGCCATGGGCGTTGAAGACGGCAGTTGTGGGCGAGGGCAGCGTCAACCAGGGCTTTCCGGCGCTGGGCAAGGTGGTCAGCTCTACCGAGGTGCGTATTGTGCCGCAAATCAGCGGCACCATCCTGAATATGGGGCCACGGGCCGGCGGCATGGTTCACAAGGGTGAGCTGATTGTGCATCTGGATACCCGCACTCTGGAGGCGGATGCCGGTGCGCTGCAAGCCAAACTGGCCAGTGCGGTGGCCGTGGAAACAAATGATCGTAAGGAGTTGCAACGGGAGCAGCGTCTGATGCAGGAGGGTGGTTCATCGGCCTCGGCAGTCGAGCAGTATCAGACACGCCTGCGTTCGGATCAGGCCAATGTGCATGCGTTGAAAAAACAGCTGGAATCACTGCGGGTTAAAATTTCCTACGGCCATATTCTGGCACCAATCAGCGGGCGAATTGCGACACGATTGGCGGAGCCGGGGGATGCCGTATTTCCCGGCAAAACCATCTATACGCTGACGGCGGATAAAGGCGGGCGGGTGATTGTACCGGTGCCTCTGAATACGCTGACGCGCATCAGGCCAGGCGGCCAGGTGAAACTGTCGCTTGATGGCCAGTCGATGATGACGCGCATTACGCGTGTGAACCCGGCGCTGGATGCATTGGCCATGGGCAGCCTGGAGATTGATCTGCCGCAACGTCCGTTTCATCTGCCCGACAGCGCCCCGATTGAAGCGCGCGTAATAACGGCGACAGCAACCGGTTTGACTGTGCCTGTCAGCGCGCTGCGCCCGGCTGGAAAATCCGCCGTGCGCACGCTGTTCAAAATCGTTGGCCGGCCCAAAGCCCATCTACAGCAGGTTGCTGTCAACGTGCAGTTATGCGGCAAGATACGCTGCGTGGTGACAGGCCATTCAAGTGCAAACAACTCAGGTGCAAAAAATTCAGGCGCAAACAGTCTACATGCGGGCGACCATGTTGTGACAGCCCATGGCAGCGTGTTACTGGAACTGCATGATGGCGATCCGGTTCGCCTCAATCAGAAGGTGGCGGTGCAGCCATGAGTTTCTCCGAAGGTCTGTTATCTAGGCCGCACGCCATTCTGGCGGCAACCATTGCCTTTATGGTTCTGGGGGTGATCGGGTTCTTTTCCATCCCTACCAACCTGTTCCCGGATACCAACCGCCCAACGGTTTCGGTGGTGGTGCAGTGGCCCGGCGCGATGACCACTGATGTAGCTACCGAAGTGACGCATCCGCTGGAAGTGCGGCTCTCCTCGATAGACGGGGTGCGACGGGTGACCTCCACCTCGCGCGATGAAGTATCGGCTGTGCAGGTAGAATTTGAGTATGGCAACGATATCAATACGGCTGCCAATGAAGTGACGACCGAGTTGTCACGGGTGCGCGGTCAATTGCCCAAAGGCATTCATGAACCGCTGGTGTTCAAAATCACCGATGCGGCGAAACCGGCCATGGTCTTGGCGGTCCGTCCGGCCAAAGGCTCGGGGCTGGATATGGGGCAGGTGCGCCGGATGGCCGAAAATCAGCTGCGCGATACCCTGCTGAATCTGCCGGGCGTGGCCGATGCTGAAGTATTCGGTGGGCCGGTCAGGCAGGTGGCGGTGGATCTGGATCGCAACCGTTTGCAGGCGCATCAACTCTCTATCGCGCAGGTGATGGCGGCGCTGGCCGGCTCCAATCTGTCGCAACCGGCGGGCATGGTATATCAGCATGGCAATCGCTTTCTGCTGACAGCCCAGGCGCTGGCCAAAACGCCGCAAGATATCGCCGCCATACTGGTGCCGTTGAAGAGTGGCGCGTATGTTCGTGTCGGAGATTTAGGCAGCGTGGACTGGGGCGAGGCTGATCCGTCATCGCTCTATCATGGCAATGGCAGTCCGGCTGTTGCTGTATCATTGCTGCGCTCGGAGAGGGGCTTTACCAAGCCGGTGATTGATGCGGTGGATGCGCACTTAAAAGAGGTGCAGGCGCAGTTCCCCAATCTGAATATCCGCATTGCCGATACGCAGGGTCGCATTATCGGGCTGACAGTGAGCAATATGCTCGATTCATTGCGCGATGCGGTGATTATGACGCTGATTGTGATTTTGCTGTTCCTCGGCAATTCTCGGGCGGCGCTGGTGGTGGCGATCTCGCTGCCGCTCTCTTATCTGCTCACCTTCGCCATTTTATGGTGGATCGGTTTCGAGTTCGATATGGTGACCTTATCGGCCATTATTATAGCTGTCGGTCTGCTGGCCGATGATGTGGTGGTGGTGATGGAGAATATCGAGCGGCGCATGCGTGAAATGGGCGAGGCTGGCAAGATGGCTGCCGTGCGCGGACTCGATGAAATCCTCATGGCGGATACATCGGGTACGATCAGTACGATTCTGGTGCTGCTGCCGATCATGTTTATCGGCGGCTATGTGCAAACAGTTTTGCGACCGCTGACGGTGACGCTCTCGGTGGCGCTATTCGCCTCCCTGGTGGTGTCGGTCAGCATGATTCCGCTGTTTGCGCCGAAGATTATCAAGCCGGGCGCGAGCGATCCGCTGGCATGGCTACTGAACCCATTTACCAACTATGTGATGGAACCGGTAAAACGCGGCTATGTGCGTCTGGTGGCCTGGGGACTGGATCACCGTCTGTTGATTCTGATTCTGTTTGTCGCGGTATTTGTGGCTTCGGTATCGCAATTGCGTTTTCAGGGCAAAGAGTTGATGCGGTTGATGGATACCGGGATTTCGGATATCAGATTCGAAGCCGTGCCGGATACAGATGACAAAACCATGGATAAGCTGTTGACGCAGGTGGAAACGGCTATCAAAAAAGAGCTTGATCCCGGTTGGTTGATCTCTATGTCCAGCGTGGTCGGGGCGGAGCCGGGCGTAAAATCATTCGGTGCGGCGCGCTTGCTGCAACAGGGTAATATTACCCTGAATATTGTGGATCGTTTCCACCGTAACCGCACGATTTTTGATATTAATCATGCTATTCAACAACGACTGCACCATATTCCGGGGCTGATTTCCGCCAATGTATTCCCATTTGGGGCTACGCCACTCTCTTCGCTTCGCGCAACCGTTGATGTTATGCTACAAGGGCCTGATCCTGCGGTGCTGGGGCATTTGG
>JALUYG010000087.1 GCA_027013105.1 Mariprofundus sp. | reverse complement strand
AACCCAAGCAGATCCAGTTCCACCGCCATATCCTTGTTCAACACGCGCATCACCAGCGATTCGCCGAATGAGTTGGGGATGCAGGAGACGCGAAATTCGTATTTTTTGTTGCCTTCGCGCAGCAGCAGGCGGCCATCCTGCGGCAGGCGCTGCTCGGCGATATCCATGCCGCAGAGGATCTTAATGCGTGCGACAATCTGTTTGCGCAGGCTGTAATCCAGCGCATTTTCGGCCAGCAACTGGCCGTTGAGGCGGTAGGCCAGCGTGATCTTTTTGGCTTGCGGCAGAATATGGATATCGGAGGCCTGTTTGCGCAGGCCGTTGCGGATAATGCGGTTGACCAGCCGCACGATCGGAGCATCTTCAGCCGATTGGGTGATCTCCACCTCGTTGACAGGCTCGTCCTGATCTTCGTGATCCTGCTCCAGAAATTCACAGGAGAGCGCCTCATCGGCCAGTTCCTCGCGCAGGAACAGATCGATATGGCGCTTCAATTGCGACGCCTTGGCCATCACCTCGTGCACTTTTTTTCCGGTCTGGAAGCAGATGCCGTCATACGCCTCCAGCCCCATCGGATCGGCCAGCGCAATGGTCAGCGAGTGTTCATCCGTATCAATGGGCAGAACGCCGTATTTCTCCACAACATCCCGGCCCACCTCATTGCCGGCCAGCGGATTAATATCGTAGCTGTCGAGATCGACGGTGGGCAGGCGAAATTTTTTGGCCAGCGCTGCGAGCAGTTCATCTTCGGAGATGATCTGGGAGCTGAGCAGGATTTCACCGATACGCTGGCCGCGCACTTTCTGCTCGGCCAGTGCGAACTGCACATCCTCTTCAGTGATCAGGCCGGCTTCGATAAGGATTTCTCCGAGCCGCATCTTGCGGCGCTGCTGCATCTCCAGCGCCGAGTGAATGTCGTCCTCTTTGATCTTGCCCTTTTCTTTCAGAATATGGCCGATGGGCTGATCGCTGTTTTCCGACTGATGTTGCAGCGCATCCTGGATATCTTCGGCGGTGACCAGTTCCTGATCCATGAGCAGGTCGCCCATTTTCATGCGCTGGCGTTGCTGGATATTCAGCGCCTGTGAAATATCGGCATCGCTCACCTTGCCCTGCTCTTTGAGCAGGTCGCCCAGATGCGGCATGCTCTCGGCCTGCATTTTCAGCGCCTGTTGCAGATCTTCGGGATCCAGCAACTCCTGATCCACCAGCAGGTCGCCGAGACGTTCCGGTTTTTCCTGATAACGGATGCCGTGCTGATAAAAAAATATTTGCTCAAAGGGCAGGCTGCGATCCTGAACGATGGCAAAAAAACCGGGCGCATTGGTAAGTACCGGCGCAGCCAGAACCTCGAAACAGTCCTGATTGACGGTGATCACCTTCAGTTCATCCATATGCTCCAGTTTGCCCGCATGTTCCGCTGCGGCGGCGAATGGATGGTGAAAGCCGATATAGACAATCTCTTCGGTATTCAGTTTGCAGGAGGACTCTCCACCATTGTCGTCCGCTTCAAAGAAGTGCAGTCTGGTCATGATGGGAGAGAATCCCAGCAGGCGGCCGGTGATGGTGTCGCCGTTCATCAGATTGATGGTGACGCCCTGATAACGCTGGCGCATATCGTCAGTTCTGCCCATTCATCTGCGCCTTAACCGGGCTCGGACGAACGCTTCGCCGTAACATCCGCCGCCGCAGTATCATGCGCATCCGCATGGGATGCATCGCTGCCGAAGCAGGCGTTCCAGACATGCGAAGGCAACAGGTTGCAGAAATCCTCCCAACCCTGCTTGTCGGAGATGTCGCTCACTCGGTTGATCAGCGCATTGCGCGCATCCAGCCGGTCGGTTTCGTGCAACAGCTGGGCCTTTAAGGCGGCTGCCCGCAGCGAATCGGGGCTGTACTGTTCAACCTGCGCCAGCATCTGCCCGGCCTGCTCGTATTCGCACCGCCCCAGATGCTCTTCCGCCTGATTCAACAGCTGCACCACGGTGTTGGCATTGAGCTTCTCTTTCGGCGTTCCATCGGTGCGCCCGGGCTGACGCTCGCCTTCCTGGCGGCCCGCGCCGCCGGACTGCTTGCTGTTTGTTTCGGCGGCACGGGGAGCAGCCGGCTTGCGCTGCAGCTTGATGGCCAGCAGCGCGCCCAGCAGGCCGGCCAGCAGGGCAAACAGAATAATCTGCCAGTTGTCCAGGCTGTTTCCCGCCGGGGCGGAAGGACGGTTTTTCATCATGGCGACATCTTTTTTGAGAGCGTGGATATCCTGCTTGATGGCCCGCACCGACTGATTGATGGCGGCGACGGATTTACCGAGATCGGTCATCTGCAGCTTGCCGGCCATCATCTCGGCATGCATGGCGTCAAACTGTTTATCGACGCTCTCCTGCACTGTTTTCAGCGCAGCAGCCGATGGCGTGGCGCTGGCGCTGTTGATGGCAATTTTACCGCTATAGCGCAGTTCCTGATCGCTATGTTGCTGTTGCGCCGATTGCTTCGGCGCGGTTTTGGCCGTTGCGGCCGGGACTGTTTTCCTGCTTGCTGCCGGACTCGCCGCTCCATCGTCCCGGTGACGCGTCAGCAAGGCGGATAATGTGCGCATGGCTGCTTTGCCGTCATAGCGTTTAACCACTTCCCCGCGCGGCACATCGAGCCAGGCGCCCTGTTTCAACTGGTTGATATCGCCGCCAACAAAACCCTGTGGATTCTGCTTGTAGAGAGAGAGCATCACCTGCCGGTTGCTGAAGCGTTTGTCGCGCCGCAGACGATAGGCGATCTCGCTTAAACTGTCGCCGGCCCGCACCGGCCCGTAGCGCCAGACTCTGGCCCAGCCCCGAGTATCCGTTTGCGCGGCTGGCGAATCGTTGTGATCAGACGCACTGCGCAGGGCTGTGACAGATGGCCGGAGCGGACGCAAACCGGTCATTTCAACCGGATCAAGCAGCAACTGAAAATGTTTGTAGTAGGTTCCGCGCCCCTCTTTTTGCGCTTTCAGCAGAATCGACAGCATGGTTGCATCGATGACGCCGGCCGAACGCAACAGCACCTGAGGGCGGGGGCTTTGTTTATCCTGAATGAATACTTTAATTCGCGCGAGTTGCGGTTGCCAGGCCAGTCCCGCCTGTCGGTAGTCGGCCGGACCGGCCAGCCCGATGCGTACCGTATTGATATCGTCCGATGCATTCAGAATAAGCGGCACTTCCGCCTTGAGTTTCTCATTCAGATGGCTGG
>JALUYG010000086.1 GCA_027013105.1 Mariprofundus sp. | reverse complement strand
TACGGCATCCTGCCGGAACTGGTCGAGACCGATAGCCTGGTACGCGCCAATGCCTGGATCGAAGCCACCACCATTGCCGCCATTCTGCTGGGCACCGTCGCCGGCGCCGCTGTCGCCGACCGTTCAGTGGAACTGGCGCTGGGCCTGATCGCCGGCCTGTATGGCCTGTCACTGGCGGCGACATTCCTGATCCCGCCGCTGGCCGCCAGCGGCGCCACCCTGCAACACGCCCTGTCCGAATTCGTCAGCATGAACCGGGTACTCTGGCAAATGCCACGCGCCCGTTTCGCCCTGCTTGGCGGCAGCCTGTTCTGGGGCAGCGCCGCGCTATTGCGTGTCGCACTGGTGGCCTGGGCGCCACTGGTGCTGGTCACGCGTTCCGCCAGCGATATCGCCGACCTGACCCTGTTCCTGGCCATCGGCGTTATTCTGGGTTCCGCCATCGCCCCACGCCTGATCCCGTTACAACACCTGCCGCGCGCCCGTTACGTGGCAATGCTGATGGGCCTGCTCATCATAGCGTTCAGCCTTGTCGACAGCGTGTGGCCGGCGCGGCTGACGCTACTGGCCATCGGCGCAACAGGCGGCCTGTTCATTGTGCCCATCAACGCCACCATTCAGGACGAAGGGCATCACAGTATCGGTAGCGGGCATGCCGTGGCTATCCAGAATTTTTTTCAGAATGTGCTTATGCTGATCAGTGTCGGGGCCTATACCTTGCTACTGGCGAATGACCTCTCGGTTATCAACGCCATCGCCGGTCTGGGGGTTGTTGTTATCGCAGTGATAGCGATCCTGCCAGCGCGACGCCTTTCTCATCCAGCGGACTGAGTACGCCACGCCCGCCACGATTGAGTACATGCGTATACATCATCGTTGTTGAAACATCGGCGTGACCAGTAACTCCTGTACTTAGCCTCCCCAATAAAAGTTGACCCCTTCTTTCACGATACTGTTTCTTAACACCGCTTCAGGGTGTCAGCTTATTTTACACTTTTCATTATGAATCATTTGGGTGGAAATATAACCAGATATAAATCAATAATATATATTTTGGCATCCATATTGCCTACTATTTTGTGCGATTTTAATTTTGGAGAATAAAAATGAAAAAACGGTTTATTTATTTATATGTTTATCTATTTGTATGTTTATTTACCGGATCGGCTAATGCGGCAACCATTCTCGACACTGCATCTTTGGCTCAGTTTGGTGCTTATGGGTTTGGAAACTCTACTGGTTCTGTTACATCGACATTTCAAAACCCTCTGGGACAGAGTTTTATTTTGACAAGTGATACTAATAACATACAGATAGGTGCCGTTCTTGGTGATAATAATGGCAGCAAATCACATGATTTTACTATTTCATTAGTTGCTGGGGCTGGAACAGGTGGTGCAGTGCTTGGTTCGATTACATTTACAGAACTCTTTAACGGCAGTGGTGATTCGCATATGATTGCGATGAAAGATTTTTCTTCTGTTGGTACATTGTCAGCAGGCACCTACACAGCGGTTTTTTCAGGGGTTGCTGGTAACTTTGAAGGTAGTATTGGTTATTCTGTTTCTGGAGGTGACCCTCTCAGTAATCCGTATAATAGCCTTGGTCAAATTAGCATTAGTAACGATCCAAGCAGAGATTTTTTAGTACGTGTAACAGGAAATATTAGCACTGTGCCCGTACCTGCTACCGCGTGGTTGTTTGGCAGTGGTCTATTAGGTTTGATTGGTATTGCCAGAAAAGGAAAGAGCATTAGCTCATAATATTTCATCCCTCAAGCATATTTAAATGTCTGAGGAATCTACCACAGCTTTGCACACACCTAATTGAACTGGCACCACTTTAGTAGACAGTCACTCACTGTTTTACAAGAGGTGCCAGTTCAGACGGCTTCGCCGCCGGTTCGCTTAATCGTTAAATGCTCCAGGATGCCTGGGCATGGTAAACTCAGAGCCAGTGTCTGGAAAGGTAAGCGCAGATGGCGACGAAAATAAAGCAAGTCATTGAAGATATCAAATAAACTGTCTTCTGATGAAAGGGCTTTGGTTGCCCATTGTCTGATCTCGTCTCTCGAAACCAATCAAGCCGAAAAGCGTTACGCTGAACTTCTTTCTGGTGAGGTAGAACCCGTTTCCTGGGAAGAGGTGAAAAAGGAAGTAAAAGGCCAGGATGCCAAAACTAATATTCCACCCGGAAATATCGTAAGAAATCAAAGCTCCTTATCGCTGGCATCATGAGCAAGCAGCTGGTTTGGGCGATGATTTTATCGCTGAGCTTGAAGCCGCTTACGAGGTCATTACGGAACTCCCTGAAACATGGCCGAAATTGCAAAAGGGGTTTCGTAGATTTCTGCTTACCCGCTTACCCTTCTCTGTTATCTATAAGCACACCACTGAAAGAATCTTTATCATTGCTGTTATGCATAACAGCAGGAAGCCAGGCTATTGGCT
Source organism: Mariprofundus sp. (assembly GCA_027013105.1). Classification (GTDB taxonomy): domain Bacteria; phylum Pseudomonadota; class Zetaproteobacteria; order Mariprofundales; family Mariprofundaceae; genus Mariprofundus. The sequence continues at coordinate 792 of JALUYG010000086.1, read as the reverse complement.
CAGTCGCATATAACCAATCGTCCCAACCGACCCTTCGGGCTTCGGACCTCGCTTACGCCGGCCGCTGGCGCACAACGTTATCCGCAGGGTTGACATACCATATAATATATATACTGATTAAGATATGTGGGAGATATACGAGCACAGGAAGGCCGCAAAGCAGCTTGCGACGCTACCGATTGACGTGCTCAAACGATATGAAAAATGGCAAGATATCATATTGATAAGTGGACCTGATGGGTTGAAGCAAATTAGAGGATTTAGGGATGAAGCCCTTCGAGGTGAATGGAAAGGGCATCGTTCATCACGTCTAAACACTCAGTATCGCGTCATCTATAAAATCGAGAAGGATCTTGTTTTAGTTCAGGCGGTTAGCTTGACTCCGCACGATTATCGGAGGAAGTAAGATGAAAGACTATCGAAAAGCAAAGAAGTTGGTGGATGTCTCTGTCGGGGAGTCGGTACGGATTCTTCGTGAATTACAGGAAATGAGTCAGAACGGGCTTTCTGAGTTAACAGGTATTCCGCAATCCACCATTTCTGCCATTGAAAATGATCGGGTCAACCTGGGAGTGGAACGGGCCAAGATTCTTGCCAGGGCGCTTAAGTGTCATCCCGCAATTCTCGTCTTTCCGGGTTGGGATGTCCACCAGGAGTCTGCGGCATAACGAATAAGGTTAGATCGTGAGAGCGAAGCGAACCACGATCTGAACCGTTTGTTGGACAAGCCCGGTATTCAAGGTTTCTGGGAGACTATGAAAATAGCTTTTTGTCGGCCGGTGTATTTGGGAG
>JALUYG010000085.1 GCA_027013105.1 Mariprofundus sp. | reverse complement strand
TGAAATTTCCGGAATGGCATAAATCGCCATCGGCAGGTTTTTGGCCATGGCCTGGGTTGCGCCGCTAAAGGCGTGCAGCACGGCGGCGCGCCCCTGTTCCATGCCGGTTGAGGCCAGCGCCGGCCGACCGATCAGATCGCCCACGGCATAGATGTGCGGCACGCTGGATTGAAAATGTTCATTCACAGCGATCCAGCCCTGATCGAGTGCAATGCCGGCTCTGGCTGTATCCAGGCTGGTGGCGTTGGGTTGGCGACCCAGCGCATACAAGACGGCGTCGGCATAGAGCTTGCGGCCCGATTCCAGCAGCGTCAGTACGCGATCGGACTCTTTGCGTATAGCCACGACACGCTCGTTCATGTGTAGCTGAACCCCCATGTTTTCAAACGAATCGGCCAGCACCGCCACCACATCTTCACTGAGGTAGGAGAGCAACTGACCATGCGAATTGACCACGCTGACTTCGACGCCGAGGGCGGCGAATATCGATACAAATTCACAGCCGATGACGCCGCCGCCAATCACCACCAGACTTTTCGGCAAACGTTTGAGTTTCAGAATCGAGGTGGAATCGAGCACGGTCTGTTTATCGAACGGGATATCGGCGGGGCGGCGCGGCCGCGAGCCGGTAGCCAGTACAATCACTTCAGCACTTAAACGGGTACACGCGCCCTTGCTATCCATGATGCTCAATGTATGCGCATCAACAAATGAGGCTTCACCGGGAATCAGCGCCACACCTGATTTTAACAGCCGTTTGAGGATCACCGACTCCTGCTGGGCAATCACCATATCCTTGCGGCGTACAGCATCAGCCATCACGCCGTAGCGTTTGGTGTGAGCGGCTTCGCGCATGCCGCGATCACCGCTGCGGGAGGCCAGAAAAGCCGCTTCGCGCAGCGCCTTGGAGGGTATCGTGCCGGTCTGCAATCCCGCCCCGCCAATGCTCGGCTTGCGCTCAATAATTGCCGCTCTTTTTCCCATGCTTGCCGCCTGCCATGCCGCATGCAGCCCAGCCGGCCCCGAGCCGACGATCAGTAAATCATAATCCATCTTTACTCTACCGGTTGAAATTCAGAAGGATCCTGCTCGGCCATATGTTCATAGGTGGCCCAGCGCAGATTCACCGACTCCTGCGCCAGCTGCATCAGACGTTCAGCCTCTTCCGGGTGGTTGCGCTGCAGTAGTTTGTAGCGCATCTCGGTGTAGGCGTAATCTTTCACTTTCATGGTCGGCTCGGGAGAATCGAGCACAAACGGCTTCTTGCCGGCGCGACGCAGTTCCGGATTGTAGCGGATCAGCGGCCAGTAGCCCGAGGCCACGGCCATATCCTGATGTTTCAGTCCCTGCGTCATATCGATGCCGTGGGCGATGCAGTGGCTGTAGGCCAGAATAATTGACGGGCCGGGATAATCTTCGGCTTCGCGCATGGCCAGCAGCGTCTGTTGCGGATTGGCGCCCATGGCGACGCGCGCCACATAGACATTGCCGTAGGAGATCGCCTGCAGGGCCAGATCCTTTTTGCCGACCGGCTTGCCGGCTGAGGCGAATTTGGCGGTGGCGCCGATCGGCGTCGATTTGGACGCCTGGCCGCCGGTATTGGAATAGACCTCGGTATCGAGCACCAGCACATTGATATTGCGACCGGAGGCCAGCGCATGATCCAGACCTCCGGAACCGATATCATAAGCCCAGCCGTCGCCGCCGATCAGCCAGACGCTGCGGCGCACCAGATGGTTGACCACGGTGAGCAGGTTTTTGGCGCGCGGATCATCCATGCCTTCGAGCACCAGCTTCAGCTTTTCCACACGCTGACGCTGCTGTGTGACTTCATAGCCGATGGATTGATCGGCGTGGATCAGTTCATCGACAAAATAGCTGTCGAGTTTGTCACGCAATTTTTCCAGTTCCTGCTGCGCCACGTGCATGTGGTGATCGGCGGCCAGACGCATGCCGAGTCCGAATTCGGCATTATCTTCAAACAGTGAATTCGACCAGGCCGGCCCCCGGCCATCCTTGTTCACCGTCCACGGCGTGGCCGGCAGATTGCCACCGTAAATCGATGAGCAGCCGGTGGCGTTGGCGACCAGCAGGCGCGGCCCGAACAGTTGGGTGAGCAGCCGCACATAAGGCGTTTCGCCGCAGCCGGCGCAGGCGCCGGAGAATTCAAACAGCGGTTCAAGAAACTGGGTGCCGCGCACCGAGGAGTAATCGATGGTGGCGCGATCGTTGACCGGGATGGTTTCAAAGAATGCAACATCCTTGCGGCCGCGTTCCATCTGCGGCGCTTTCGGTGACATATTGATCGCCTTCTTTGTTTTGCTCGGGTCGTTCAGATCGTAAGCCGGGCAGGCATTGACGCACATTTCGCAGCCGGTGCAGTCCTCCAGATAGATCTCCAGCGTATAGCGTGTTTCGGGAAAACCGCGCGCCGCCACCGGCGCGGACGGGAATCCATCATGGGCTTTTTCCAGATGATCTTCATGATAAAACTTGGCGCGGATGACGCTGTGCGGGCAGACAAACGAGCAGTTGCCGCATTGAATGCAGACGTCCGGTTCCCATTTTGGCACGAAATCGGCGATATTGCGTTTCTCCCACTGCGCCGTGCCGGAGGGAAAGGTGCCGTCCATGGGAATTTTCGATACCGGCAGATCATCGCCCTTGCCGGCCAGCATCGGCGCGGTGACCTCCTGCACGAATTGCGGCGCGCGCAGCGGCACCATCAGATCCATATCGTGGTGGCTGGATACGGCCTTTGGCACAACGACACGGTGCAGATGATCGAGCGCCGCATCCACCGCCCTGAAATTCTGCTGCACCACATCCATGCCCTTACGCGCATAGGTTTTCTCGATGGCTTTCTTGATCTGGGCAATCGCCTCGTCTCGTGGAAGCACGCCGGAGAGGGCGAAGAAACAGGTCTGCATAATCGTATTGATGCGCCGACCCATGCCGGCATCGCGAGCCACGGTGGAGGCGTCGATCACATAAAAATCGATATGGCGATCGATCATATGCTGCTGCACCGGTTTGGGCAGTTCATCCCAGACCTGATCCGCCGGCGTCGGCGTATTGAGCAGGAACACGGCGCCATCGGCGGCCTTGTCGAGCATCGCCACCTGCGAAATAAAGGTGGCTTTATGGCAGGCGATAAAATTGGCCGAATCGACCAGGTAGGGGGCGCGAATTTCATCCGGGCCAAATCTGAGATGCGACACGGTCTGCGAGCCGGCCTTCTTGGAG